>CAZLYG010000189.1:5750-9535 GCA_964563075.1 uncultured Steroidobacteraceae bacterium
CTGCAGGACCAGGGGAGTCGATGACAAGGACAGGCCGAAACCGATGATCAGCGCCGCGGTGGGCTGCATGCCGTAGAGCCAGGCAGCCCCGCCCAGCAGCACCGTGCAAAGGACCACCTGCGCCGACCCCAGACCGAACACGATGCGCCGCATCACCCACAGGCGCGTCGGCTGCAGCTCCAGACCGATGATGAACAGCAGCAGCACGATGCCGAATTCCGCGACGTGCCTGACCTCCTGCACGTTGCGAAACAGACCCAGGCCCCAGGGGCCGATGACGAGTCCCGCGGCCACATAGCCGAGGATCGAGCTGAGCTTCAGCAGACGGAAGAGCGCCACGGCAATGACAGCCGCGGCCAGCAATACGGCAGTTTGGGAGAGCGATATCACGGCGCAATCCTACTTGAGATCGACGCTTGCCGGCCCCATGCCTGCTTCCATGCTTGATCAGGGTGAGCGGGCCGAAGAGGCGGCAGACTCCGAGGAAGCGCTCGATGCGTATTCCCGTGCCGTCATTGGTGCTGTCGAGGCGGTCGGCCCCGCAGTAGTCAGTATTTATGTGGGCGGTGCGGGGGAAGCCGCGCGGGCTCGCGGTGGCGCCGGGTCGGGCGTTGTCGTGACCCCCGACGGCTACATCCTCACCAACGAGCATGTCGTGGAGCGCGTTCAGGACGCGCGCGTCGCGTTCGTGGACGGACGCAGCGTTCCGGCAACCGTCGTTGGGCGTGACCCTTCCACTGATCTCGCTGTGCTGCGCGCACAGGCGGCGTCTCTACCCTATGCGACATTGTCCATCCGCAGTCCCCTGCGCGTAGGTCAGCTGGTGGTGGCTGTCGGCAACCCGCTGGGATTCGAGTCGACGGTTTCCGCGGGCGTCGTCAGTGCCCTGGGACGTTCTTTGCGCAGCCGTCATGGACGGGCCATTGAGGGCATCGTGCAGCACACCGCGGCACTCAACCCCGGAAACTCCGGCGGCCCGCTGGTAGATGCGAGCGGTCGGGTCGTGGGTGTGAACACGGCCATCATCGCGATGGCGCAGGGCATCGGGTTCTCCGTCCCGGCCACGACGGCGCAGTGGGTTCTCACCGAGATTCTCACGCGCGGACGTGTTCGTCGCGCCTACCTGGGCGTATCTGTGCGTGACCGGCCGCTCGACTTGAGGCTCGTCCGGGCGCTGGAGCTGCCCGTCAAGCGCGCGGTGGAGATTCTGGGTCGCGATGAGAAGGGGCCGGCGGCAGACTCGGATTTGCGCCCTGGTGATTTCATCGTTGCCGTAAATGAGGCCCCGGTGGACGGCGTCGACGCGCTGCATCGCCACTTGAGTCGTTGGCCGATCGGGACAGCGCTGACGCTGCAAGTCGTGCGCCGCACTCAGAGCCTGCGCATCGAGCTCACCCCCGGCGAGCCGCAGTAGGCCAAGGCGCCCGGGAGGCGTGGCGGGGCCCTTCAGGCCCCGGCACACAGCAAGCGTCAGCCTACTCGCAGAGACTTTCCATATAGCCCTGCGCCACCGGTGAGAGGCGCTTGAGCGCGAGCGCGCGGGCTTTCGGAGCGTCGACGATGTATTCGAGCGGGCCCGAGACCATCATCTGGCGAATGCCGGGATACCGAGCCGACACCCGCGCCATCTTGTTCAGCACGGTGAAGCCGCGGTTGATTTTTTCTCGGGAGGCCCGGTTCTGCTCGATGGTCCGGGCGAGGTACTGCCCGAAGCGGGCGTAGAGGAAGTAGTCGTCATCCCCGACCTGGAAACGGGCTTCGGCGAAAAAATCGGGGAAATTCTTTTCCAGATACGAATTGACGGGTCGAAGACGGGAAGCGGGATCGTTCCCGGTCAGTGCGCGGGTCTGAGTTCTGGCCTGAGTTCTGGTGGTGCGAGCCGCAGCTCGGACCCCAGCGTGAGCGACCTTCGACGCTTTAGTCTTCATTGTCTTGTGCCACACCTCCACAGGTCCGGACGACCATCTCTGGACGTCACGAGCGGGACTCCTCGCAACGCGGGCGCATGTTGAATCACAGCGACTCGCGATGCAATAGGACGGGCGGAGAAAATGTGAGCTGCGAGGCGACGAGCGTCACAACGTTCGCTTTGCACACACTCGCGCTCGATGGTGTGTCAGCTCGCGCGGGTGAGAGGGCCGGTGTCGTGCCGGCGAGCGACCGACTTGAAAGCCACTGTCAGGTCGGTATTATCGAATGTACCCGCCGTCCTCCTTACCATAATTTTCCAAGCGACCGCCGGCTTCGAGCCTGCGGTGATAGGCGGCGCGCGTATGCGCGCCGCTTGCGTGTCCGCCTCGAGAGGCCAAGCCGATGAGCACCCAGGGACTCTGTAAAGAAGCTTACGAACGCGACAGCTGCGGATTTGGCTTGATTGCCAGTCTGGACGATCAGCCGAGCCACGGGCTGGTCCGCACCGCCATGACTTCCCTCAATCGCCTGACCCATCGCGGTGCCATCGCCGGCGATGGGAAAACCGGCGACGGCTGCGGTCTGCTGCTGAAACGCCCCGAGGCGTTCCTGCGCGCCGTGGCGGCAGAGGCGGGGATCGAGCTCGCGGAGCAGTTTGCCTCGGGCCTGGTGTTCCTCAATCCTGACGCGCAGCGGGCCGCCGCCGCGCGCGAATCCCTGGCCGCACAGCTCACGCGCCAGGGGCTGGAGTTGGCCGGCTGGCGCGCGGTGCCGGTGAACCCCGAGGCCTGCGGGACCCAGGCCTTGAAGACACTGCCGCACATCGAGCAGGTGTTCGTGAACTGCCGCATCGCCGACATGGACGAGGCGTCCTTCAATCGCCGGCTTTTCATGGCACGGCGTCTGGCGGAGCAGGCGCTGCAGTCGGATCCGGCGTTTTACGTCCCCAGCCTGTCGGCGAGCACGCTCGTCTACAAGGGCATGGTCATGCCGCAGCACCTGGCGGAGTTCTATCCGGACCTGGAGGATCCGCGCCTGGAGGCCTCGGTCGTCGTATTCCACCAGCGGTTCTCGACGAACACCTTGCCGCAATGGCGGCTCGCGCACCCGTATCGGTACCTGGCCCATAACGGCGAAATCAACACAGTGCAGGGCAACCGCAGTTGGGCCGTAGCCCGCGGGCCGCTGCTGCGCTCCCCGCTGCTGCCGGATCTGCAGCAGGCCCTGCCGCTCGTGTCCCTGTCCGGCTCGGACTCGCAGAGTCTCGACAACATGCTCGAGGTGCTGCTCATGGGCGGCCTCGACGCCCTGCACGCGATGCGGCTGCTGGTGCCGCCTGCCTGGCACGGCCTCGATTCGATCGACTCCGACCTGCGGGCGTTCTACGAGTTCTACTCGGTGCACATCGAGCCTTGGGACGGCCCGGCGGGAATCGTGCTGACCGACGCTCGCTATGCCCTGTGCGCGCTCGACCGCAATGGCCTGCGACCGGCCCGCTTCGTCATCACACGCGACCGCGTTCTGACCATCGCCTCGGAGACCGGCGTCTGGGACTACGCGCCGGAGGACGTCGTCCGCAAGGGCAAGCTGGGCCCGGGCGACATGATCGCGCTCGACCTGCAGACCGGGACGCTGCTCGAGTCGAAGGACATCGACACCCTCCTGAAGTCGCGCCACCCGTACAAGACCTGGCTCAAGAAAGGGGTCCGCTACCTCGAATCGGATCTGGTGGATCCGCGGCTGGCGGCCGAGCCGATGGACCGGGAGACCCTGGCGCTCTATCAGAAGATGTTCAACGTCAGCGCAGAGGAGCGCGACGAGATCATCCGGGTCCGGGCGGAAGATGAGAGCGAAGCGGTGGGGTCGATGGGCGA
>CAZLYG010000190.1:0-9487 GCA_964563075.1 uncultured Steroidobacteraceae bacterium
CGCGCCTGCCCGTCCTGCGGGCGCAGCTTCGCCGAGCTCGACCCGCGTCTGTTCTCGTTCAATTCCAGGCACGGTTGGTGCGATAGCTGCTACGGCACGGGCGTCGAGATGACGGGCTTCGATGAGGAGCAGAGCGGCGAAGAGATCTGGTGGAACGAGTGGTACGAGCACGAGCCCGAGGCCTGCAGCGCCTGCGGAGGTCAGCGGCTGAGCCCGATTGCACTGCACGTGCGCTTCCGAGATCGTTCGATCGCGGATCTCACCCGCGAGTCCGTCGCGCAGTCGCGAGACTTCTTCGGGCAACTCGAGCTGAATGCGCGTGAGACGGAAATCGCTCGCGACCTGCTGGCCGAGTTGCGTGCCCGGCTCGGATTTCTGGATCGTGTGGGCCTCGGATATCTGCAGCTCGATCGCTCTGCGCCAACGCTCTCCGGCGGAGAGGCTCAGCGGATCCGGCTGGCGGCGCAGCTGGGCTCCAACCTGCAGGGTGTGTGTTACGTTCTCGATGAGCCCACGATAGGACTGCATCCGCGCGACAACGAGATCCTGCTCGACTCCCTCGCCGAGCTGGCGAACCACCGCAATACACTGGTCGTGGTGGAGCACGATGAGGACACGATTCGTCGTGCCGACTACGTCCTGGACCTCGGTCCTGCAGCGGGTGTGCGCGGCGGCGAAGTGGTGGGCTCGGGCACCGTGAAGGACCTCATGCGAAATCCGCGCTCCACCACGGGTCGGTTTCTGGCAGAGCCGCTCCAGCATCCTGCCCAGCCCCATCGGGAAGTGAACGGCCACACCGACCGGCTGAAGCTCGATCGCGTCACTTTGCACAACGTCAAGGGAACGGACGTCGGGATTCCTCTCGGCCGCCTGGTCGTCATCACGGGCGTGTCGGGTTCCGGCAAGTCGACTGTCGCCCGGGACGTGTTGTACGCGAACCTGCGACGGCTGCTTGGAGAGGCGAACGGCAATGGCGCCTGGGCAAAGGGTCATGGACGCGGCAACGGTAGCGCCGGCAATGGTGGCGCGGGCGCCGGCAACGGTGCGGCCAAACAGCGCAGGCGAGTGCTGAAGGAGGACCTGGTCGGCTGCTGCGGAATGCGCGGCATCGAGAACGTCGACCGCGTGCTCGAGGTGGACCAGACGCCCATCGGCAAGACGCCGCGGTCGTGTCCGGCAACGTACGTCGGCTTCTGGGACGACATCCGCACGATCTTTGCTGGAACCACCGAAGCGCGAATCCGCGGCTACACCTCGAGCCGCTTTTCGTTCAACACGGCCGGGGGCCGCTGCGAAGCCTGCGAGGGCCAGGGCGTCAAGACGATCGAGATGAGCTTCCTTCCAGAGGTCAAAGTCGGATGCGATGTCTGCGGCGGCCGCCGCTTCAACTCCGAGACTCTGGCAGTTCTGTGGCGTGGCAAGAGCATCGGCGACATTCTCACTATGAGCGTCGATGACGCGGTGGAGTTCTTCCAAGCGCATCCGCGCGTGCATCACTCGCTCAAGCTGCTGCAGGACGTAGGACTGGGTTACCTGACCCTCGGACAGCAAAGCCCGACGCTCTCCGGGGGCGAGGCACAGCGCATCAAGCTGGTGACGGAGCTATCCAAGGTGCGTGGCGATGTGCGTGCAGGCCCGCGCTTCAAGCCGAAGCACACGCTGTATGTGTTGGACGAGCCGACGGTCGGCCTGCACATGGCGGATGTCGAGAAGTTGATCCACGTGCTGCATCGGCTGGTGGAGGCCGGCAACACCGCCGTGGTCGTCGAGCACAACCTCGACGTGATGGCCGAGGCTGACTGGATCGTGGACATGGGCCCCGAGGCGGGAGATGGCGGCGGCAGGATCATCGCAGAAGGCACCCCTGCTGAAATCGCCTGCCGCAAGAAACAGTCGCACACGGGCAGGGTGCTCAGCGAGTTTCTGAAGGACCGCACCGTGTCCTGAGTCGGGCGACGCCCGCGAGGACGGAGTGTCAGGTCGCGCGCAGCGCAGCAGTCACGGGCACGCTTGCCGCCCTCAGAGCCGGCATGAGCCCGCTGATGAGACCTATGCTCAGCGCCCAGCCGAGCCCCAACGCGGCCAGCTCGGGCGTCACCGCCATGTGAAAGCTCGCTCCCAGAGGACTCGTGAGCAATCCGTTGAAGAGCAGCCAGGCGATGATCGCGCCCAGCAACGCACCCGGCACCGCCAGCAGAATGGATTCCGACACGATGGAGGCGACGATCGGGGCACCGTTGAATCCGACGGCCCGCAAGGTGGCCAGCTCACGGCGGCGGCTGTCGACAATGGCGTACAGCGAGTTGGCGGCGCCGATGGTCGCGGCCAGGGCCATGATCGCGCCCAGGAAGTAGCTGGCGAAGTTCAGCAGGCCGTCCAACTGCTGCGTGTTCTGCGCGAGCACGTCCGCCTGATGCTGCGCTTTCAGGTGCAACGACGGGTTGGCCTTGAGGGCCCGGACCAGGCCCGCAAAGGCGGCAGGGGACTCGAGCATCAGGTTCGCCTGGTTGTAGGTCTGGCGACCGAAGGCCGACAGGATCGTCGCGCCGTCTGCGAATACCAGGCACACGGTGCTCGGCAGGTCGAAATTGCCCACGACCAGCCATTCGCCACCCCGCAGGTGACGCTTGGCCCCCACGCCGAAATCGTCGTACTGCCGTGCGCACTTGTTGCTTGCGATCAGCTCGTGCAGTCCGGGAGTGAACATGCGCCCGGCGGTGATGTGCAGCTCCGGCTGGTAGTCCGTGATACCGGGCGTGACCGCGATCAGGGGGAAGCCGGCGCGGGCGTGGTCGACGCGGCTGCGAGCCTGGATGAACACCATGAGCTGCAGCACGACGATCGGCTTCCCCTGGGCATTGCGGCGAATGCCGGGCAGTTGCTCGATCTGCGGCACGTCATCGCGCGAGACATTGCTCTGGGCGGGCGATGGGGCATCGACACTGGTCAGCACGACGCGATTGGGGCTCGCGGTGCCCTGGGTCTCCTGTCGCGAGCCCACGACCATGGCCAGCATGGAAACCAGCACCCCGACGGCGCACGTCACACCGAGCACGATGGTGCACACCAGCCCAAGGCGCGCGGGAATGCCCGCGAGATTCATCAGCAGCAAGGTCCAGAACTGTCGCAACAGACTCATGTCAGTTCTCAGCGCAGTGCATCGGCCACGGGAAGCCTCATGGCTCGCATGGCCGGCAGTGCAGCGCTGATCAGGGCCACGAACACCGCCCCGATCAGCCCGAAGCCGACGACTATCAGGGGCATGGAGAGCCCGGGTACGAACTTCCCGGCGTAGGGGAACACGGCTGTGGCCACCCCGAGGCCGATGAACGCCGCGGCCACGCAGATCACCAGACCCTCCCCGACGACCATCAGGAAGATTGCCCGATCGCCGAATCCCAGGGTTTTCAGCACCGCGAGCTCCGGAGTCCGCTCGCGAATCGTCTGCATCATCATGGTCGTGACGGAGAACAGCAGCGCCACCAGCACCGTGCTGACCACCGCCCGGATGAGGAAATTCAGATCGCCGATCGAGCGCATCTGCTGTTGTGAGTTCTCGCGGAACGAGGCCGTCTGCGTCTCGTTGGCGGAGTTGGCGAACACCCGATCGATCGTTTCGGACATCTGCGCGGCGCGCCGCGGGTCCGAAATGATCGCGTAGAAGTTGCGCACGGTCCCCTTGTTGAGCGTCCGCGCTTCATCCACGTAGCTGTAGTTGACCACGATCAGACCCGACTCCCCAGGCTCATGATCGGATATCGTGCCCACGATCTGGAAGGTCCAGGTACCCGACCCGTCGGCCTTCAGGGTGTTGGTCGTGAGGGGAATGCGATCGCCGATGTGCCAGCCGTATTTCCGGCCGGCATCCTCGGTCATCAGCGCACCGTCGCGGGTATTGCGCAAGGCTGCGAGGTCTTTCGGGAGTATGGTGAAGAGGTCCGAGTTGAGTTGCAGCATCGCCTCGTTCGGCACGATGGCCAGCGCGAATACGATCTGAGTCGGTTTCTGGTAGGTGCCCAGCAAGCCGTCGGCCAGTGACACGGCCTGCACGCCGGGAATCGTGCGCAGGCGATCAATGTAGGAGAGCGGCAGAGGCGACCCGCCGAAGTCGGCGGGGCCGACAAACAGGATATCGGCGCGGGTGGCGGCAATGGAGCGCTCGACACCGGTCTTCAGGCCCTGCAGGACACCGAACAGGGCGAACGCTACGGTGACCTGCAGGAGGATCAAAGCCGTACGGCCAGGCTTGCGCCAGATACCGGCCCAGACCAGGGGAAGGTATTTCACGCGGTGCTCTCGTTGGTGTCGGCAACCACTCTACTTGGATGCACCGCGAAGGTGGCCTGCCGCGCGATGGGCCGCCGGTTTTGTCGGATCAGTCGTGCGGCAGGCGCCGCTTTACCGGCGCTCGCGTGATCCGCGCGGTCCCCGGACGATCCACTGCCGGCGCCCGCACGATCCTCTGGCGACGCCCGCACGATCCCCGCGGTACCCGCACGATCCCCGCGGTACCCGCACGATCCTCTGGCGGCGCCCGCACGATCCCCGGCCGGCGCCGGGAACGCGCTGACGCCAACGGGTCCACCGCCTGCGCACGAAAATGGTTCTTGCCCCTCGAGGGCGCCGGCCCGAGGATGCGCACTCCACCGTGGGGGCCAGCATGGGCAACGACATCGGGCGTCATGTGTTTGGGGTTGCGGCCGTGGCGTTTGGAGTCATTGGCCTGGTCAGGCATGACTTCGACACCTGGCAGCAACTGCACTCTCTGTGGCAAACGCCGCTTGGCGCCACCGTCGCCTGCATCGCAGCAATTGCGGAAATTGCCGGCGGCGCCGCAATTCAATGGCGCAGGACCGCGCGTCCGGCTGCCATTGCACTCGGCGCGGTATACCTGTTCTTCGCACTGCGGTGGGCCCCGAGAATCCTCTCCAGCCCGCAAACCTACGACGGCTGGGGCAATGTCTGTGAGCAGCTCTCGATGGTTGCCGGAGCGTTGATCGTCTATGCGTCGGCATCCACCGACCCGTCCCGGCAGGCACTGCTCGCGCAGACAGGACGCTATCTCTTCGGCGCCTGTGTCATCTCCTTCACGCTCGAGCAGCTGGTCTACCTGGGAGGAACCGCGAGCTTCGTGCCCCAGTGGATCCCGCCAGGACAGATGTTCTGGGCAATCGTCACGACCGTCGCGATGGGGCTCGCAGCCGTAGCGATCCTGTCGGGACAGCTTGCACTGTTGGCATCGCGTCTGCTCACCCTCATGATGGTGGGCTTTGGGCTGCTGCTGTGGCTGCCACGGCTGGTGTCCAACCCCCATGACCCGATGAATTGGGGAGGCAACGCGCAGAACCTCCTGATCACCGGCGCGTCGTGGATTGTGACCGACTTTCTGGCGCGGACAGCAGAGCCTCGGCGAGACCCGGCACCGCTCGCGAAGTCTGTCGCTCATCAAACGCCGCGCGGCGAAGTGTAGACTCTTCCCATGGCGCACGATCTTGTTTGCTGGAAATGCGGTCATTCCCTCGCGGCCCTCAGCCTGCCGCTGCGCAGGCTGGATGAATGCCCCAGGTGCCGTGCTGAGCTGCACGTATGCCGTATGTGCGTAGACTATGACACGCGGGTCGCCAAGCATTGCCGGGAGCCGACCGCCGAGGAAGTGAGCGACAAGACCCGCGCGAACTTCTGCGATCACTTCAAGCCGCGGTCCGCAGCCTACGTCCCACCCAACACGGCGGAAGTCGACAAGGCGAAAGCCGAGCTCGCGAAGCTGTTCGGGAAGTAACGCCTGCGGGCTGCGGAGCCGCTTCAAGCCTGCAGGCCGCGGACCCGCTCCAGGCCGGCGGCTGCCGAGCCGCTTCAAGCCACCAGCTGCGTCAGTGAACTGCGGGGCCGCTCAGATGCCGCAGCTTGTCAGGATTGCGCACGACATAGATGGCGACGATCTTGCCAGCTTCGATCTGCAGCGCCGTCGTCTGCAGGGTGTCGCCGTTCTCGAGGGTCACGAATCCCGGGAGGCCGTTGATCAAGCCGAAGCGGATCACTTTCGACATGTTTTGTGCGAACAGGCGCGCCAGCATCTCGTGGGCTTTCATGACGTTGTCCAGGCCGACGACCGGCGCGGCTGCCGCGGGCTTCTTGCCGCCGCCGTCGGCGTAAGCGATCACATCCGATGCCAGAAGCGACTGCAGCTTCTGCATGTCGCCGTTGCGCGAGGCGGCGAAGAAGGCATTGGCGATCTCGAGCCCCTGCTCCTTCTGTAGAGGAAATCGCGGGCGCTCAGCCCGCACGTGAGCACGAGCACGGCTGACCAGTTGTCGTACTGCCGCCGGCTCACGCTTGATGGTCGCGGAAACCTCCTCGAAGTCCACACCAAACACGTCGTGAAGGAGGAAGGCGGCGCGCTCCAGGGGCGAAAGCCTCTCGAGCGCGAGCATCAACGGCAGAGTGACGTCGTCGACTTCCTCCTCCTCTGTCTCGACGATCGGCTCCGGCAGCCACGGGCCGACATAGGTCTCGCGCCGCCGGTGCGCCGATTTCAGCAGATCGAGGCACAGTCGCGTCACGACACGCCGCAGGAACCCTTCGGGCTCACGCACACTGTCGCGATCGGTGGCCAGCCAGCGGATGAACGTCTCCTGCACGACGTCCTCCGCGTCCGCGACCGACCCCAACATCCGATAGGCGATGCGGGCCAATCGCGGACGCAAGGGATCGAACGACGCCGCGGCCTCTTCTTCCGGCGTCGGCGTCATCAGGCCGCCGCGCGCAGCAGGTGATCGAGCAGCGCCGGATCGACCCGGAATCCCACGCCCAGTTTGTTGAAGGCATTGATCGTGGCGATCAGCAGAGTCAGCTTCACCTGCTCCTCATCCGTGAAATGCGCTTCGAGCGCCTGGTAATCCTCATCCGGAGCATGGGTTTCGGCAAGCCGCGTGAGCGCTTCGGTCCAGGTCAGCGCCGCTCGTTCCCGCTCGGTGTAGAGCGCGGGCGCTTCGCGCCAGGCATTGAGCATGTACACGCGCTCTTCGGTCTCGCCGCGCTTGCGGGCTTCGCGGCTGTGCATCTTCAGGCAGATCCCGCAGCCATTGATCTGCGAGGACCTGATTTTCACCAGCTCCATCAGCGAGGGCTCGAGCCCGGCCTGGGCGACGGCCGTGCCGAAATCGATGAGCAGCTTCGTCAGCTCGGGCGCAGCCACGTAGGGGTTCACTCGGGGGGTCATGATCGTGTCTCCTTGGGTCCACTCCTCTCCTCAGTAACAGGACGAGATTGAGGGACCTTCTGTGACACGCCCCGCCCGCAAGAGGCAGTGGACTCGAGGGTTACTTGTGCCGGGGGTCCTTCTCGCCCAGCCCCGGATAGAACAGCGTGCGGTTGGACTCGGAGCGCACAACTGCCAGGTCTGCGCGACCGCCAGGTGTTGCGCGACGGCCTGGTCTTGCGCGTCCGCTAAGGCTTGCGCGTCCGCTCGCTCAGCCGCTCGATCAGGCGGCGGAAGGGAGTGTTTTTCTGCACCTCGACGCGCAGATGACGCACGCCGGTGTCATTCAAAGTCTCGCCACTGCCGTCGTCGATCTGCAGCTGGCTGGCACCCAATATCTCCAGGGTTTCTTCCAGCGTCTGCGGGCTCCGGTGCTCACGGGCGCGCACTTTGCCGCCGCGCCGGTTGGAAGCGGCTGGCTGTGAAGTTGTCCCAGCACGAGCCTGCGGCTTGGCGCTCGGTGCCGCGGGCTGCCGTTGCGGGAGGACCGCCGGCTCCTCCGAATCGATGAGCTTGAACTCATCGACGGGCTCGCGACGTGCTTTCTTGGGGAAAGCGAGTCCGGCGCCTCTCTGATCATCTTCCGACGCGCGCGTGCGCTCCTGCGGGCTCACGGGAACGACCGCAACGGATGTGAATTCCGAGCGCACGTAGTAAGCGACCTGCTTGGCCGAAATCGCATCGGTGAAGAAGCCCAGGCGCAGTCCGTACCACTTGCGTCCATCGCGGCTCCCCTCGACGGTGTACAAGGTGTACGCGCTGAAAATCGCCAGTGGTGGCACTTTGTCGAGCTCGACAGGCTGTACGGACCACTGTAACTGCACGGCGAACGAGACCGGGGCGTTCTGCACCACGGCCTCCTTCAGTGCGCGGCGCGTCCCGGTGTCATCAGGCTTCAGGAGCGAGATGCTGCCCGAGGCACTCTCGTCATCCGCTTTCTCAGTGTCAGCTTCGCGACGCGACTCCAGGAAACGCAGCACCTGTGTATCGGTGAGCGTCGCATCATCCACCTGAGGCGACATGGGAGGAGGCGCTGGCATCAATTGCGTCTCGCCTTCGTCCAGAGCGGCGAGCACTTCGCGTACGTTCGAGCTCGGCAGCGAGGCTTTGCCTGCGGCCTTCGAGCCCGACCCCGTAACTGGTTTGGCCGGCGCTGCCGAGCGCGCCGGGGCTGCACGGGTGGCGCGCGGCGGAGACTGCTGTGCCAGTGAGGCAGATCGAGGTGTCGCCGGGCTCACTGCCGCCTTTGGCGGCTGACCCACATTGCTCCGGGCGGGGTCTGCACCCCTTGGCGCGGCGGACGCCTTCGTTACAACAGGCGCGGGAGCCCTCTGAGCTCCCGGTCGAGACGTGGTGACGCCACTTGCCTGTGCAGGCGCAGCGACGTTCGTGCGGGCGGGAGTCTGCTGTTGTGCGGGCTTGGCGGAAGATACAGACGGTCGTTGCGCAGCTGGCGCGGACCTAGCCCCACCGAGAGGCTGTTGAATCGGCGCGCGCTGAGCAGGAGCCGGCCTCGCAACCGGGATCGCGGAAGGCGCCGGAGCAGCCGCCTGAAGCGTCGGTACGTTGATGGGCGCCTTCCCGTGCGCCAAGGCAGCCTGCGCGGCGGCATTGGCACTGGCAGCCACAGCGCGGCCGGCCACGGGATTGGGCTGAACCGTCGTGCGGGTCGGCACAGGTGGCGCAGTCGGCTGTGGAGCGCTTTGCGCAGCTCCCTGAGCGGCCGCGCGCTCGCGCAGCTTCTTGCCGGGAGTCTCGCCTGCCCATGCGCCAGGATAGATGTCGCGAACGACGTTCAGCCATTCCTGGGCCTCTTCGAGTGTCGCGAAGTAGCCCATGTGCAGGCGGAAGCGCTCACGGCCGTCCTCACGACGGCGGCTCACGAAGAAGTTGAATCGCTTCAGCTCGGGGATCTGGGTCTGCTCGAGCGCCATGGGCGTGGTCGAGGAGCACAGGTTGAGGACGTAAGGTCCCGGCTCCACAGCGCCAGCCGTTGCCGCAGCACCGGCCGCCGCCGTCCCTGCTTCCCCGGCAGCGGTGCGTGCGACTGCACCCGATGCCAGTGTTGGCGTTGGTGTCATAAACCTTCCCCGGATCGGGCCACGTGCCCCGCTCGTTTGTCACGGAAGCCCCCGGGCGTTCAAGGGCGGATTCGTTCAACTGGGGGAGTGCGAGCGTTCGCGCCAGGTGCGCGATCCGTGGCAGCCCCGCCGTCATAGGAATCCGTCC
>CAZLYG010000191.1:0-4332 GCA_964563075.1 uncultured Steroidobacteraceae bacterium
GTTCTCGATGGTGACCGTCGCATCGTCGACGAGGATGCCTACCGCCAGGGCCAGGCCGCCCAGGGTCATGAGGTTGATGGTCTCACCCAGCGCGCCGAGCAGGATGACCGATGAGAGGATGGAGAGCGGAATCGAGATGGTGATGATGAGCGTACTGCGCCAGCTGCCAAGGAACAGCAGCACCATCAGTGCGGTCAAGCAGGCAGCGATCAAAGCCTCCAGCACTACGCCGCGTACCGCGGCGCGTACGAACACGGACTGGTCGCCGGTCGCATCGATGTTCGCCCCGGCGGGCAGCAGCTCGCGGACCCTGGGCAGGCGATCCTTGATCGAGTTGACGATGTTGAGCGTCGACGCGGCGCCCGTCTTCTGGATGGTCATCAGCACCGCGCGCCGTCCGTTCACCCTCACGATGTTGGTCTGTGGCGGGTGGCCGTCGTGCACGAACGCCACGTCACGTACGAAGGTGACAGCGCCATCCTTGTTGCGGATCGGCAGGTCGTTCAGCTCATCGACCTTGTCGGTGCTGGCATTCAGGCGGACGTTGTACTCGGTGCTGCCGATCTTCTCAGTGCCGGCCGGTACGATCAGATTCTGCTTGGCGATCGCGCTGTTCACATCGTTAGCCGACAGCCCCTGCGCGCGCAGCGCCTCGGGCTTCAGGTCAACCTGAATCTGACGCGTCGCCCCGCCGTAGGGATACGGGATGGACGCGCCGTAGATCGTCGCGATCTGCCCGCGGATGGTCTGGTTGCCGAGGTCGAACAGCTGCGCCTCGGTCAGACGGCTGCTGGACATCGCCAGCTGAATGATCGGCACGCTCGAGGCGCTGTACTTGAGAATGAGCGGCGGCTGGGTGCCGGGGGGCATGTTCTTCAGGGAGATCTGCCCGAAGGCCGTCGTCTGGGCCATGGCCAGGTTGATGTCCACGCCGGGCTGGAAGAACAGCTTGATGACCGTCATGCCCGGGTAGGTCTGCGACTCGACGTGCTCGATGTCGTTGATGATCGTCGTCGCGTAGCGCTCGATCTGCGCCGTGATGCGTCCCGCCATCTCGTCCGGGGACATGCCGGTGTACTGGAACGTGACCGCAATGACCGGGATGCGGATGTCGGGAAAAATATCCGTCGGCATTCCCGGGCGCAGCGGGGTGCCCAGCAGGGTCAATCCGCCCAGCAGCGGCAGCAGCAGCGCCAGAACGATGAACGTATACGGGCGCCGCAGCGCGAGCAGAACTATCCACATGGGGCGGGACCTAAGAGGGTCGGGGAGCGAGACCTTTCACGGACCCGCTCGATTATCGATAGTTCCCCTCAAAGGGCAATCGCCGCAGCGAGGGGATGCCGTCTCACCCTTATGAGAGACCCCCCTGACGAGGAGTCCAGGCCACCAGGCGGCCAGGCCGACGGGTGGCGCCGCGGCGGCACAGCCGCCCGTTCCGCCCCCCCTCACCCGGCCCTGCGTTGTCGGGTCACCATGCGGAACAAGAGCGCCGCAGCAAGCAGATTCTCGATCACCACCACCCAGAGCACGAAGGCATCGGTCGCGATCGGGTTGGCCACCGTGGTCATGGCCGTATAGACATTCAGCTGCCCGAACACCGTGCCGAGCAGCGCGACTATGAACGGGGCCAGCAGGAAAACGCGCATTGGGCGAGCAATCTCCGGCCGCGTCATGAGCTTCACGTACATGAACACGACCGTCCACTCCACGAGTGCGAACGGGAGAATGGCCAGCCTGGCATTGAGGGCCGGATCGTGCGGGGTCATGGGTCGAGGTCGCCTTGGGGTAAGATCATTCTGACACGTTTAACCGGGCTGACACGCAATGACAATGATGGTGCGGTACTGAGATGGGCCCCCTCCTGGCGGGCTACCGGCGATTCCGTGAGAAGGGCTGGCCTGAGCAGCGCACGGTATTCCAATCCCTTGCCGATGCCGGTCAACGTCCCCAGGCGTTGGTGGTCTCGTGCGTCGACAGCCGTGTCGATCCAGCCGTGATCTTCGATGCCCGACCTGGCGAAATGCTCACGGTGCGCAACGTCGCGAATCTGGTTCCACCGTATGAGCCCGATGTCGCCTACCACGGTACCAGCGCCGCGCTGGAATTCGGGGTCCGTGTGCTGGCCGTACCCCACCTGATCGTACTTGGACATGAGCTGTGCGGCGGAGTCAATGCCCTGCTGGAAGGCGCTCCTGACACTGCCCGCGATTTCGTCGCACCGTGGATGTCGATGGCGGAGTCCGCTCGCGTGCGGGCGCTTAGCCTGGAGAATGCCTCGCCACGCGAGCGCCAGCAGTGCTGCGAGCAGGATGTCATCAAGGTCTCGCTCAAAAATCTGCTGACCTTCCCATGGATCGCTGCCCCCGTGGCCGCCGGCAAGCTGCGACTGCACGGCGCGTGGTTCTCGATCCGCTCTGGAGAGCTGATGGTGCTGCGCCCCGACGGCGGCTTCACCCGGGCAGAGTAGGCAGGGCAGGCCCCGGCAGCAGCCGTGCAGCCGTATATATTGCGCGGCGGAGGTCGACATTGGAGCGCATCGACGGTGTAGTGGTGTCCGGCGCCGGTCCGGTCGGACTGGTCATCGCCTTGCGGCTGGCGCGTGCTGGCATCCGCGTCGTCGTGCTGGAAGCCGAGCCGGCGATCGCCGACCAGCCGCGCGCCGTCGTCTATCACTCCCCGGTCGTCGAGCGCCTCGACGCCCTCGGGCTACTGGCGGACCTGAAGGAAATCGGGGTTCTCAAGCACGCCTATCACTACTGGACGCGCGATCACGTGCTCCTCGGTCATATCGACATGCAGGTCCTGAGACCTGAGGACACAGCGTATCCCTACAACCTGCATCTCGGCCAACCCATGCTGGCGCAGATCATTCTGCGCCATCTGCTGAGAGTGCCGGGCGCCGAGGTCCGTTGGCAACATAGGGTCAAGGCGATCGCGCAAGGCACGGATCACGTGACGGTCACCGTCGACACGGATACAGGCGAGAAGTCCATGCAGGCAGCCTGGCTGGTGGGTGCAGACGGCACGCACAGCGGAGTACGCCGGGCGCTGCAGCTCGCGTATGCGGGAGTCACCTGGCCCGAGTGGTTCGTCGCGACCAATGTCCGCTTCGATTTCGAGGCCCATGGGTTCGGCCAATCCAACATCGTGCTCGATCCCGAGCACTGGGCCATCATTCCCAGGATCGACCGGACCGGACTGTGGCGCTGCACTTATCGTGATGACCCGGGAGACGTGGCAGAAGTGCGCCGCCGGCTTCCCGAACGCTACGCGCTGTTCGCGCCAGGCCTGGCCGACTGTAAGCCCGAGGCCGTTTCACCCTATCGTGTCCACGACCGCTGCGTCGAAATGTTCCGTGTCGGGCGCGCACTGCTGGCCGGCGACGCGGCTCACGTCGTCAATCCTGTAGGGGGTCTGGGTCTGACGAGCGGATTGCTGGACGCAGTGAGTCTCGGCGATGCATTGGTAGCGGTGATCGAAGGCACGCGTGACGAGCGTGTCCTCGACGCGTACGCGGCGGAACGTCGTCGTGTATTCATGGAGGTCGTTTCGCCAGCGGCGAAGGAGAATCGTCGCCGAGTCGGGGAGCGCGACCCGGAAAAGCGCCGCAGCGACCTCGCGCGTCTGCGGCACCTGACCGAGAACGCCGCGGCCGCTCGCGAGGCCCTGCTGGGCGTGTTTCAGATCGTCGGGCGCAGCCCGCTGGCGATGTAGCGACAGCTCAGGTCGCGAGCCCGCGTATCAACTTCGTGGCTTCTCCCTGTAATAGGGTACCGGAGGTGGATTCAGAGCGGGGAAGCCATGCTGGTGCCAGTAGGGATAGATGGGCTGTGTCTGACTGGCTGTGTCGAGCTTCGCCATCTGCGCCGCATTCAACGCCCAGCCGACGGCTCCGAGGTTCTCGCGCAGTTGTGCCTCATCGCGCGCACCGATCACGATACTCACGACCGAGGGGCGTTGCAGCACCCAATTCAACGCAACCTGCGACAGCGTTTTGCCCACCTCCCGCGCGACCTCCTCGAGCGCCTCGACCACGTCGTACAGCCTGTTGGAGCGCGCGCTGGCCAGAAAGTCAGCGCTCGCGAGCCGGCTGTCGGCAGGCACCGCCTGGCCGCGGCGCATCTTGCCGGTCAGTGCCCCACCGCTCAGCGCGCTCCACACGACTGTGCCCACGTTCTGGTCGAGCGCCAGCGGCATGAGCTCCCACTCGAACTCGCGCGCCGCGAGCGAATAGTGCGCCTGGTGTGCGACGTAGCGTGCCCACCCGTAACGCTCGGCGACTGACAGCGACTTCATGAGATGCCAGCCCGAGAAGTTGGAGCAACCGAT
>CAZLYG010000191.1:4342-5339 GCA_964563075.1 uncultured Steroidobacteraceae bacterium
GTCTCATACACCGGAGTGGTCGCATCGAAGCCATGCATGTAATAGATGTCGATGTAGTCGGTGTCCAGCCGGCGCAGGCTTCCCTCGACCGCCGCGATCAACCCCTGGCGGGAGGAGCCGGAGTCGTTCGGACCTGGGCCCATCGGGAAGGTCCCCTTGGTCGATACGAGCACCCGGTCGCGACGTCCCGCGATGGCAGCGCCGAGCACTTCTTCCGCCTTGCCGGCCGAGTAGACGTTGGCGGTATCGAAGCACTGCAGGCCGGAGTCGAGGCAGATATCGACCAGGCGCCGGGCGCCGGCGGCCTCTGTCGTGCCCCATTGCTTGAAGAAGTCCCCCACGCCACCGAAGGTGGCCGTGCCGAAGCTCAGCACCGGGACCCGCAGCCCGGATGCGCCGAATTGCCTGTATTCCATCGTTTTCTCCGCCTCGTTGCCCGTGCCTGCTGCGGTACAATCGCACACTTCAGCAGCGGCCGCGCGACCGAAGGACTTCCACCATGCCCATTGCCCAGAACTCCGTCGTGTCCATCCATTACACCCTGAAGGATGATGCCGGAGAGGTCATCGACAGCTCTTCAGGTGGTGACGCCCTCACCTATCTGCATGGACACGGCAACCTCGTCGCGGGCCTGGAACGCGCGCTGGAGGGCAAGAACCCCGGCGAGAAGCTGCACGTCAAGATCGAGCCGGCTGACGGCTACGGGGAATACAACGACGAGCTGGTGCAGAAAGTCGCGCGTCGCACTCTCAAGGGGATCTCCAACCTCAAGGTCGGAATGCGCCTTCACGCGCAGACAGCGCAGGGCGCACGCGCCGTTACGGTGACGAAGATCCTCGGCGACATGGTGACCCTCGATGGCAATCACCCGCTGGCCGGGCAAGCGCTCAACTTCGACATCGAAGTGACCGAGGTTCGCGAGGCCACTGAAGAGGAGCTCGAGCACGGTCACGTGCACGGCCCGGGTGGCCATCACCACTGATGAGATTCCCCGCTG
>CAZLYG010000191.1:5349-9452 GCA_964563075.1 uncultured Steroidobacteraceae bacterium
GACCGGCTTTGCCCGGGCAGCGGTGCCCGTGTACACATACGAAGTCGTTCATACCTACCCCCACGACGTGCACGCCTTTACCGAAGGCCTGCTGTACCTGAACGGCGTGCTGTACGAGAGCACGGGACTGGAAGGGCACTCTTCGATCCGCAAACTGCAGCTCGAGAGCGGCAGAGTCCTGCAGAAGATCGACATCGCGCCGCAATACTTCGGTGAGGGAATCGTCGTCTGGAAGCACAGGCTGATCAGCCTCACCTGGAAGTCACAGGTCGGCTTCGTGTTCGATCTGGCGACGCTCAAGCTGCGCCGGCGATTTCACTATGCAGGAGAGGGCTGGGCGCTCACACAGGATGGCAAGCGCCTGATCATGAGCGACGGCACCGCGGATCTGCGCTTCCTCGACCCGGACACGCTGCGCGAGACCGGTCGTGTGCACGTGAGCCTCGATGGCACACCCATCACGCAGCTGAACGAGCTGGAGTACGTCAACGGTGAGATCTTCGCCAACGTGTGGCAGACCGATTGGCTGGCGCGCATCGACCCCAGCAGCGGGCGGGTGCTCGGCCTGATCGACCTGTCAGGC
Organism: uncultured Steroidobacteraceae bacterium; assembly: GCA_964563075.1. Classification (GTDB taxonomy): domain Bacteria; phylum Pseudomonadota; class Gammaproteobacteria; order Steroidobacterales; family Steroidobacteraceae; genus 13-2-20CM-66-19. The sequence goes on from CAZLYG010000191.1 coordinate 5,933, forward strand.
CTGTTACCCCTGTCCGAGCGCGTCCCCGGGCAGACCGACGTGCTCAACGGAATCGCCTACGACGCCGAGGGCGATCGACTGTTCGTCACGGGCAAGAACTGGCCGCACCTGTTCGAGATCCGCCTGAAGCTCACGGACAAAATGGCGCAGATGAATCATTGACGGATCGGCAACGACGACGGGAGGCAGCGGCAGTGTCAAAGATTCCACCCGGTGTAGGTCCCCAGTATCCGCACGTCATCGTGCTGGTGGGCGCCACAGGCGACCTGGCGCGTCGCAAGCTGCTGCCGGGGCTGTTTCGCCTATCGAGCGTGGGATTCATTCCGGGTTGCCGCGTCATCGGCGTTTCGCTCGACAACCTCGATGCGGAAGGCTTCCGCACCGCAGCCCGGCAGGCTTTGGATGAGTTCCGCACGCACCAGGTGACGGACAGCGACTGGGCCAGCTTCGCCCAGTGCCTCGATTACGTACCGTTGTCCGCGGGCCCGGAAGCACTGCGGGCAGCCGTGGAACGGGCCGAACGCACGTTCGACGGGGAGAGCCGGCGGCTGCACTATCTGAGTGTGCCACCGGCGGCAGCGCTGTCGGCCGTGCGCCTCCTCGGAGAGGCCAGGCTGGTCGAGCGCTCACGCATCGTGATGGAGAAACCGTTCGGTACCGACCTGGCGAGCGCCGTGTCGCTGAACGCCAAGCTGCACGAGGTGTTTGCGGAGGAGCAGATCTTCCGCATCGACCATTTTCTCGGCAAGGAACCGGCACAGAACATTCTGGCCTTCCGCTTCGCCAACGGCCTGTTCGAGCCGATCTGGAATCGCAACTTCATCGATCATGTCCAGATCGACGTGCCCGAGACGCTGGGTCTGGCGACCCGGGCCGCCTTCTACGAAGCGACCGGCGCGTTTCGCGACATGGTCGTGACTCACCTGTTCCAGATCCTCGCCTTCATGGCCATGGAGCCGCCCACTTCCCTCGAGCCGGTGCCGATCAGCGAGGAGAAGAACAAGGTTTTTCGCAGCATGCTGCCGATTCAGCCGGCCGATGTCGTGCGCGGGCAATTCACGGGCTATCGCTCGGAGAGCGGTGTCGACCCCGAATCGGAGACCGAGACGTTCATTGCGCTGAAGTGCTGGATCGACAACTGGCGCTGGGCGGGTGTGCCGTTTCTGCTGCGCACCGGCAAACGTCTCGCCGAGGGCCAGCGAATCATCTCCATCGCCTTCCGTGAGCCGCCCAAGAGCATGTTTCCCCCGGGATCGGGCGTCGGCGCGCAGGGCCCGGATCATCTGACGTTCGACCTGGCGGATGCCTCGAAGATGTCGCTCTCCTTCTATGGCAAGCGTCCCGGTCCGGGAATGCGGCTGGACAAGCTGAGCCTGCAGTTCGCCATGCACGACACCGGGTACGCCGGGGATGTACTCGAGGCGTACGAGCGGCTGATACTGGATGCCATGCGAGGCGACCACACACTCTTCAATACGGCGGAAGGCATCGAGCGGCTGTGGGAAGTGTCCATGCCATTGCTGGAGGCACCGCCGCCGGTGCGGTCGTATGCCCCGGGCTCGTGGGGTCCGAACGCCATCCACCAGCTCATCGCACCGCGTGCGTGGCGACTTCCCTTCGAGCGCGTGTGGCGCGACCCCAACCGCCAGGGCGCCTGACACTCCCATGCTGCAGGTTCTCGGCCGAGCCACGTCCCTCAACGTCCGCAAGGTCCTGTGGGTCTGTCATGAGCTGCAGATCACCTGCTGGAACAGCCGGATGTCGATCCTGGAGCAACAGCTGCAACAGACCGGAGCGTTTGCCGCGGGCCGGCGCTTCACACTGGCGGACGTCGTTCTGGGCCTCGCGACGCATCGCTGGTTCATGACGCCGATGACCCACCCCAACTTGCCTGCCGTGTCCGCCTACTATGAGCGCCTCAGCGAGCGCCCGGGCTTTCTGGTGCACGGACGCAATGGAATCCCCTAACGGCCGAGCTCGAGATCTGGTCAGGCGATCGGCATCGCGTCGGTGTTAAAGTGCAGGCAATGCCGCCAGCACCCCCGCAGGGCCCGCCTGAAGGCGATCTCCTCGCCAAGAATCGCCGCTATTACGATTCGCTTTGGTCCGGGTCGACGCTGGTGGAACCGGATCGCTTCAACACCTGGCCGTTCGTGAGCACCCTGACGTGCGGGGCGAACAGGCGTCTCGAGGTGGCCCCGGGACTGCGTCCCCGACTGCCCATCGAGGGCACCCAGTTCGTGGACATCAGCGCGCCCGCGCTGGCGAAGCTGCGCGACCGCGGCGGATGCGTCGCCCTGGGTCAGGTAAGCTCGCTGCCTTTCGCCGACGGCACGTTCGATCTCGTATGTGCGCTCGATATCATCGAACACGTCGAGGACGACGATGCGGCGCTGGCGGAGCTCGCGCGTGTTGTGCGCTCCGGCGGGGTGCTGTTGATCTCGACTCCCTTGCACCCGCTCCTGTGGAACGCCTTCGACGAGTTCGTCGGACACAAGCGACGCTATGAGCCGCCGCACCTGCTCCAGAAACTCGCGCACCACCATCTCACCGTCGAGCACAGCGCCTCCTTCGGAATGCAACCGCGGTCATCGCTGCTTCTGAACATGGGCATGTGGTGGATGACCCATCAGCGTGAGCGGGCCATGTCGTTGTACAACCGCGTGCTCATGCCTCTGGGATTGCGCTTCCAGAAGCAACTGCAGCTGACACAGGGAATGATTCCGACCGACGATGTCGATGAGGTGCTGCTGGTCTGCCGCCGCTGAGTGCTCAAGGACTCGCGTCGGCATTCGCACGGATCGCCGCCGCGAAGAATGGCGTCAGCCCCTTGCCATATCGATCGATGTTCTGCGCGAACCGGGCATCCGCCTCGAACAGATCGGCAAGACCGCGATGCATGGCCTTGCTGCAGGGGTAAAACCAACGCTCGAGCAGCAGGCGATGGCGTTCGGCCACGCGCATCGCCACGGGATCCGCCGGTGCAGCGCCGGCGTTCATCGCAGCCACCGCGTCGCTGTAAATGCCATCCTGCTCCGCCTTGAGGCGCTTCCAGTCCTCCTCGGTGTAGCGGCTGGTCCGGCGCGCCGACTCCTTATAGGCATCCGTGTGGCCCCAGCGCTGGCGCGCCTCTTCCTCGTACTGGGACGGATCGAAACCGTCGAACAGGGTTTTCATGTCCACGCTGCCTCCTCTCTCGGCATCCAGAATGGCGAGTGCAGCGTCCACGGACCGGAGCATCGCCGCAGTGCGCTCCGCGCGCCCCTGCAGCTGCCGCCGCTGCGAACGTAAGGCCTGCCCGAGATCGAAACCCGGATCATCCAGCGACCGGCCGATCGCCTGCAGCGACAGGCCGAGCTCGCGACCGATGAGAATCTGCTGCAGTCGCAGCAGATCCTGCCGGTCATACAGCCGGTAACCGGCGGCCGAGCGCCGCCTGGGCACCAGCAAGCCGATCTCATCGTAATGATGCAGGGTACGAACCGAAACCCCGGCGATGCGGGCGGCTTCCTTGATCTGG
>CAZLYG010000192.1:0-9409 GCA_964563075.1 uncultured Steroidobacteraceae bacterium
TGTATCTGTTTGTGGTCGCGCGCTCCCTGTACCTCGCGATGCAGACCCAGGACACCTTCGCGCGGCTGCTCGCCAGCAGCATCGCTCTGACATTCTTCGTCTACGTGTTCATCAACACAGGCATGGTGACAGGGCTGCTACCCGTCGTCGGCGTGCCGCTGCCGCTGGTCAGTTATGGCGGGAGCTCGGTGGTGACCCTGCTGGCGGGCTTCGGTATCCTCATGGCGTTGTACTCGCATCGCAAGCTCGTGAGCTCGTAGAAAGTTTTGTCCTTCTCTAAATTGCGACATTGCCCGGCCCTGTGCGCGTTCGTGCTGGCCGCGAGTGCGCAGCTCGCGGGTGCACAGCCGTCACTGCCGCCCGCCGCCCCCGCGCCGGCTTCAACGCCCGCCGCGCCGCCTTCAACGCCCGCCGCCCCCGCGCCGGCTTCAACGCCGGCCGCGCCGACCGTAACTTCGCCGGGTGGACAGCCCACGACACCGCCAGCGACGCAGCCCTCACTATCACCGCCCCCACAGGTCGAACTGCCGCCCGCCGGCAAGTTCGATCTCTCCCGCGGCGACATCCGGAGTTTTGTCGACAACGTCGTGACGCGGGATGCGTTGGATCGCAAGGCGGTCCTCGCGTTGCTCGGCCACGCCGAGGCGCAACCAAAAATCATCGAGCGGATCACCAAACCGGCCGAGCGCGTACTGCAATGGTGGGAGTATCGCCAGCTGTTCGTGAACGAGAAAAGAATCGCGGACGGCGCGCAGTTCTGGAACGAGCACCGCGTTGCATTGGAGCACGCAGCAGCCCAGCGCGGCGTGGCGCCGCAATACATCGTCGCGATTCTGGGAGCAGAGACCAACTATGGCCGGATCACCGGGCATGATCGCGTACTGGACGCCCTGATGACACTCGGTTTCGACTACCCACCGCGGCAGGACTACTTTCGCGGCGAGCTCGAGCAGTTCCTGCTGCTGGTACGCGAGGAGCGGATCGACCCGCTCACCGTCCTCGGGTCCTACACCGGAGCGATGGGCGCCCCGCAGTTCATGCCAACCAACTACCGTCAGTACGCCGTGGACGCCAATGCGGATCACACCCGCAACCTGTGGACGGACTGGGACGATGTGTTCGCGAGCATAGCCAACTACTTCGTGTCCTTCGGCTGGGTTTCGGGCGCACCGGTGATGGCCAGCGCGGTACTCGATCCGGACCCGGACTTCCAGTTCGATCCGCGCAATCTGGAGCTGAATGAGACGCTCGACAGCCTCAACCTGCACGGTGTGAGGGTGCATCTCGCGCTCCCGCCCACGACGCCCGCCGTGCTGGTGTCAGCAGAAGAAAAGGACGGGCCCGCCTACAGGGTCGGGTTCCAGAACTTCTACGCCATCAGCCGCTACAACCACAGTGCGCGCTATGCCATGGCCGTCAATGACCTCGCCGAGGCAATCGCCAAGCGCGTGCGCGCTGCCGTGCCGGACAGTTCGCCTTGAGGAGCTCGCCCACACTGCGGAGGAAGCACCCGGCATGGGTGGCAACTGCGCTGCTCCTGAGTGTCAGCGCCGTCCTGTTGAGCGCATGCAGCACACTTCCACCGCGGCAACCGCAGACCCCCTCCACTGTCACACCCTCGGTGCCGGCGCCACCCTCCAATGTGACCGCTATTCCCGACGCGATCCCGAAAATCGAGCCGCGCAGCGCTCATGGCAACCCGCCTTTCTACGACGTGCTGGGAAGGCGGTATTACGTGCTCGGCAGCGCATCCGGGTACCTGGAGCGCGGGGTCGCATCCTGGTATGGACCGACTTTTCACGGGGAGCGCACCTCCAGCGGCGAGCCGTACGACATGTACGGAATGACAGCTGCCCACAAGACGCTCCCGCTGCCCACGTACGCGCGGGTCACCAACCTGAAGAACGGACGCAGCATAGTTGTTCGCATCAACGACCGCGGTCCATTTGTAGCGAATCGTCTGATTGACCTCTCTTACACCGCAGCTGCAAAGCTCGACATGCTTCGAGAGGGCACCACGCTGGTGGAGGTGCGCGCGCTGGTTCCCGGCGAGCCGGACACCCTCACGCGCGCGGCCGAAACCCCGCCGCCGACACTTTATGTGCAGGTGGGTGCGTTTTCGGATGAACGGAATGCCGGCCGCGTGGTCGAACGGCTGCATGCGGCTGGTCTCGCCACGGCTTTTGTGCGCACGCCCGCCGGTGGGAGCAAAGACCGCCTTTTTAGAGTGCGGGTCGGTCCCGTGACCAGCGTCCCTGAATTCGATCAGCTCGCCGCCAGACTGGCGAGGATCGGCTTCCCCGACGCGAGGCTCGCCAGCGAAGACTAACGACTGAGGCAGTCAGCGGAGGCACGCGTGCCCATTGCGAACCGGCGAATTTTCTGGGCACTGGCGTTCATCGTTGCGTTGAGCGCGATCCTGTCGATCGGTTTCGTCAGCTACACCGAGCTGTCCACCCTGGCGAACTCCAGCGCCAGCGTGCAGCGCTCCTATGATGTGCTGCAGACCCTGGATGACCTCGACGCGGCTATCACGGATTCCGAAGCGAATCAGCGCGGCTTCCAGCTGACGCGCGATCCTTCCTATCTCACCCAGTACGATGCGGCGGTCGCGCAGATCCGGCTCGCCGTGAGCGAGTTGCGTCGCCTGTGCGCGGATGAGCCCTCGACGGCAACAGCCGTTGCCGAGCTGTCGCGCCTGGCGAACGCCCAGCTCGATGAGCTGCAGAGGACCGTGCACGCCAGTGAGACCGGCGACCGCGCAACGCTCGATCACCTGGCCGAAGGTGCCGACGCTCAGATCATGGCCGCCTTCCGGCGCTTCTCCGCCGATCTGGATGTCCTGCAGCGGCGCCTGCTCGAGGCACGCCGCCAGGAGGAGCAGCAGGCGCGGACCACCAGCGAGGGCGTTCTCGTCGGCACCATCCTCCTCAGCTTGATCTTTGTCGGTGCGGCGGCTCTCATCAGCCGCCGCTTCGACGAGCGTCGCCGCCAGCTCGAGCGGGAGATAGCGGAGCGGCGCCGTGCCGAGGAGTATCGCGAGGCCCTTCTGGTCAGCGAGCGCGCCGCGCGAGCGGAAGCTGAGCGCGCCACCCGGTTGAAGGATGAGTTCGTCGCCACCCTGAGCCACGAGCTGCGCACTCCCCTCAACGCCATCGTGGGCTGGGCAAGCATTCTGCGGAATGATCGGCGCGCTGGCTCCGTTGCCCAGGGCTTGGAAGTCATCGAGCGTAACGCCAAGGCCCAGGCGCAGATGATCGAGGACCTCCTGGACATGAGCCGGATCGTCTCCGGGAAGCTGCGGATCGATCTGCAGCTCATCGATCCGGCGGCCGTGCTGAAAGCGGCCGTGGCCTCGATCCGCCCGAGTGCCGACGCGAAGGACATCACCCTGCACGCCACACTCGAGCCGGTGGGACTGATAGACAGTGATGCGGGGCGCCTGCAGCAGATCATCTGGAATCTGCTCACCAACGCAATCAAGTTCACCCCCCGCCATGGAATGGTCAGGGTGGTTCTCAAGCAGCTGGACGGGCACGTCGAAATGGCCGTCAGCGACACCGGACAGGGCATACCCCCGGAGTTCCTGCCCTACGTGTTCGACCGCTTCCGGCAGGCGGATGCCTCGACCACTCGCCGCCACGGCGGCCTGGGTCTCGGGTTGTCGATCGTGAAGAGCCTGGTGGAGATGCACAAAGGTACGGTGGAGGCGCGCAGTGACGGGAACGGCCGCGGATCGACCTTCACTGTCCGGCTTCCGCTTGCACGGTCCCAGCCGAGCTCGATCTTCAAGAGCGAGCGACCCGACGAGGCCGACGAGCTGACGCTCGAGGGACTCAGAGTCCTGGTGGTCGATGACGAGGCGGATGCCCGAGCGCTCGCGCGACGTGTGCTGGAGGAGCGCGGAGCCAATGTCGTAACCGTCGCCTCGGCACTGGAGGCTCTGGATGTCGTAGGTGGAGATCTGGCGCCGAGTGTCGTGGTCAGCGACATCGGCATGCCCGACGAGGACGGCTACGATCTGATTCGCAAGATGCGCGCGCTCCCCGGACGCGCCGGCCGCATTCCGGCAGTTGCCCTCACGGCGTTGGCCCGAACCGAGGACAGGCAACGCGCACTGCTCGAGGGTTACCAGACGCACGTCAGCAAACCTGTGGATCCCGCGGAGCTGATCGCAGTCATTGCGAGTGTGACTGAGCTGACGACGCGCTCCACGGTGCGGAGTGCGTCAAACAATGGAATGGCGCATTGAGCTAGAATCACGGAGCGATCGGCGGGAACTCGCCAATGCCGCAGGGCGTCGGCTTTCATCGGGATTATTGTCGGGGGATCATCGCGGATGTTTCGTTCGTCCAGCTTCGTGCTTCTCGTTACCTTCTCAGCATTCCTCGCGGCGCATGCCGCTTCGCCAACTCCGGCGCCGAAGCCGGCCGCGGCTCCCGCCGACGCCGACGCGCCGATACCCAAGCCTCCCGATGTCGCGGCGCGCGCCTACATCCTCGTGGATCACTTCAGCGGGCGCGTGATTGCCGAGAGTCATGCGGACGACCGCATGGAACCGGCGAGCCTCACCAAGCTCATGACATCCTACGTGGTGTTCAAGGCTCTGAAGGAAGGACGCCTGAAGCTCACCGATCCGGTCACGATCAGTGAGCACGCCTGGCGCTCCGAAGGCTCGCGAACCTTCGTGCAGGTAGGGACGCAGATTCCCGCGGAAGTGCTCATCAAGGGCATGATCGTCCAGTCCGGCAACGACGCGACCATCGCGCTCGCCGAGCGCGTCGGCGGTACCGAGCCGGCTTTCGCGCAAATGATGAACGAGTACGCCCAGCGATTGGGCATGAAATCCACCCACTTCGTGAACGCCGACGGTTTGCCGGCAGCCGGGCACTACACGACCGCGCGTGACCTGTCGATCCTGGCGAATGCGCTGCTGCGCGACTTCCCGGACCTGTATCAGTGGTTCAGCATCCGCGAGTACGTCTGGAACAACATCAAGCAACAGAATCGCAACGGCCTGCTGGAGCGCGATCCGAGTGTCGATGGCATGAAGACCGGCCACACCGACAGCGCCGGTTTCTGCCTGGTCACCTCGGCCAAGCGCGACGGCATGCGCCTCGTCTCCGTGGTATTGGACGCCCCCTCGATCCGGGCGCGAGAGGATGCGAGCGAAGCGCTCCTCAACTACGGCTACAACTTCTTCGAGACGGCGAAGATCAAGAGCGCGGGCCAACAGGTCCTGAAGCCACGCGTATACAAGTCCTCCGATCAGTTTGTCGTCCTCGACGTGCCGCAGGACATCTATGTCACGGTGCCGCGCGGCCAGGTCGCGAGCCTCAAAACCACCCTCCATGTTCTCAAGCAGCCACTGATAGCCCCGATCGCTGCCAATGAGCCCCTCGGTGACCTCACCGTCAGCGACCGCAGCGGCCAGGTCATCGCGCACACGCCGCTGGTCGCACTGAAGGCCGTGCCGGAAGGCGGGCTGTGGACGCGCATGAGCGATGACGTGGCACTCTGGTTTCAGTAGTAGTGGCCGAGCCCTTCCCCACCTGCTACCTGAATGGCACCTACCTGCCGCTCGACGAAGCGCGTGTCTCGCCGCTCGATCGCGGCTTTCTCTATGCGGACGGCGTGTACGAGGTCATGCCCGTCTACGCAGGTCGCCCGTTTCGTTTCGAGGCCCACTGCGACAGACTGACCCGCAGCCTCGGTGGGATCCGCATGCGCGATCCGCATACGCGGGAGGAATGGCGCGGGATCATCGGCGGCCTGATCGAACGCAATGGCGCAGTAGAGCCGCCACCCGGTCGGACCGAGCGTGCCGGCACCGGAGGTTCGCCAACCGGCCGGGCAACGCGCGTCGCTGCCGCAACCCCTCCAAGCGGCCAGGCAGCGCGCGCCACCGGAGCCCCCCCAACCAATCAGCCGGCGCCCGTCGACATGTACGTCTATTGGCAGGTTACGCGCGGCGCCGAACGCGGACGCAATCACGCGCCCCTGCCCGATATCCCACGGACCGTGTTTGGTTTCTGTGCTCCGCTGCCGCTAGTCGCCGCCGCGACTCTACAGTCGGGTCTCAAGTGCGTGACGGCGACGGACACCCGCTGGGCCCGCTGTGATATCAAATCCGTCTCGCTGTTGGCGAACGTGCTGCTGCGGCAGTTGGCGGCGGACGCGGAAGCCGCGGAAACAATCCTCTTGCGGGACGGCGAAGCGCTCGAAGCCTCCGCTGCGGCAGTGCACGTCGTGATCGGCGGTGAGCTGCGCTCTCCACCCAACTCCCGCAAGATCCTTCCCGGTACCACGCGCGGCGTGATCGAACAGATCGCCGAGCGCGCAGGCGTCCCGTTTCGCTCCATACCCGTGAGCGAAGCGGAGCTACGCTCCGCCGATGAGATCTGCCTGTCGGCGGCTACGCGCGAGATCCAACCGGTCACGCTGCTCGACGGCCGGCCCGTCGGCAGCGGCAAGCCGGGCCCGGTGTGGCGGCGGCTCTACGATGAGCTGCAGCGCTACAAGCAGGAGTTGCAGTTCACGCCGTGGTGAGCGAGCTCCTCGTCTTCCCGGCGGACTACCCCATCAAAGTCGTGGGACGTCCCTCGGATGAATTTCGGGCACGCGTGCACGCGACCGTGCTGCGTCACGTGCCTTCGCTCGATACCGATCTGATCACCGAGCGGCTGAGTGAGAATGGCAACTTCCTGTCCATTTCCTACCCGCTGCGCGTCGACAGTCGCGAGCAGGTCGAAGCCCTCGTCGCCGATCTCAAAGCCTGCGACGGAGTCCTGGTCATTCTTTGACCGGCCTGCGCGGCGCTACATGTCACCCGCGCTCATAGCTGCAGGATCTGACCTGATAATCAATACATATTGGGCCGAGGCGTTTCGTAACCCGATTGTTACCGCCCTGTCACCGGCCGGCCACTGACGTCGGCGGCTCGCGGCCGGTAGCATGCGCGGTCGACTCACAGCATAAGGCGGCACACGCAGCGGCACGGCTGCACCAGCTCAAGAATGTCCATCACACTCGATCAGGTCACCAAACGGTATCAGGGGGTACCCGTCGTCAACGATGTCTCGCTGGATATCGGGGACGGTGAGTTCTTCGTTCTCCTCGGACCCAGCGGCAGCGGCAAGAGCACTCTGCTGCGCGCCATTGCGGGTCTGGCCGGAGTCGACCACGGCCGCATCGCCCTGCACGGACGCGACGTCACGCACGTGTCGCCACGCGATCGCGGCGTCGGCCTCGTTTTTCAGAACTACGCGCTCTTCCGCCACATGACCGTCGCCGAGAACATCGAGTTCGCACTGCGTGTGCGGCGGATGAGAGCCTCCGAGCGCCGGCAGCGGCGCCAGGAGCTGTTGCGCCTCGTGGCTCTGGAAGGAATGGACAACCGCCTGCCCGCGCAGTTGTCGGGTGGACAGCAGCAACGCGTCGCTGTCGCACGAGCGCTGGCTCACAAGCCGGAAGTGCTGCTGCTCGATGAGCCCTTCGGTGCCCTCGATGCCAAGATCCGCGAAGAGCTGCGCCGCACGATCCGCCAGGTCCAGCGTGAGCTCGGCATTACCACGGTCCTGGTGACACACGATCAGGAAGAAGCCTTCGCGATGGCGGATCGCATTGGCGTGATGAATCTCGGGCGCCTGCTGGAGATGGACAATCCTCACGAGTTGTATTCGCGCCCGGCGACCCGTTTCGTTGCGACGTTCCTCGGCGCGGCCAATCTGTTGCTGGCCCACCAGAGCAAGGACGGCGTCCGCTTCGGGAAAACCGCCGTCAATGCACATCCGCCGAACCCCGGGCACAGTGGCCGCGAGCATGAAGTGGTCGCCGTCGTGCGCCCCGAGGAAATTGAGGTCGCGCCGACGCGCGAAGCGCTGGCGGCACTGTACCTGGCGCGCGGATCGGTGGAAGAGGTTCTGTTCACCGGCGCGCTCGAGCGCATGCGCATCCGCATGGAAGATGCAGACGCGGCACCGCTCTCGAACAGCAATGGCTCCGGAGTTGCACTGCTGGAAGTGACGCGAACTCAACACGAGCAGCGGGCCTTCCAGGTCTCGCCCGGCCAGCCCGTCGTCATTGGTGTGCGTCGCATCCACATTCTCCCCACGCCATTGTCCAGCTTCACGGCATGCGCACCAACGGAGCCGCAGGTGGAGGCTTTGAGTCAGCACCCCTTGCTGGTCGAGCTCGCCACTCGCATGAAGACCCGGATTTCCGGAAGAATGGAGCCCAGGCTGGGCGTGCCTGGCGCCGCCTGCGAGGCCGAAGCCGCGTTCGCCGGAACGACCGTCATCTCGGCCGAGACGGACGTTGCACAGCACACGGAGTGGCTGTTGGACCGCGGCGCCGACGAGGTGCTGATCCTGCCGCACAATGCGGTGTCGCCCCAGCGGGTGCTCATTCACTGGGCAGAAGAAGCCGTCAGGGGCGCGACCCTTGCCGTTTCGGCCAGTGTCTTGCGTCACGTCGCGGCAGAGGCGATCTACGTAGGCATCCTCCCGGACCGAACACCGGAAACTCAGCGCCCCCACGGTGTGCGTGCGCTGCTCGATGCCCGCTCCGAGGCACAAGAGGTTCACGGACTGGAGATACGGACCGAGCTCCGATTCGGCGACGTCGCGAGCGAGCTCGCGCGCCAGCTCGCAGAGGCTCCCGGACAGATGTTGATTCTTGGCGTCTGCAGCGTGACCGGTGTGGCTGAGCGCTTCGGCGCTCTGCTGTCTGCCGCCCGCTGGCCGGTGTTGGTCGTGCACCGTGCTCCCGAGGGGGCCGTGGCATGAGCATCAAGCAGCCCAGTGTGCTCCCCGGCTTCGGTTTGACGTTTGGGTTTACGACGTTCTTCCTGTGCGCGATCGTGCTGCTGCCGCTCGCGGCTTTGGTCGTGGTGGCGACCTCGAGCACGTGGCATGACTTTGTGCATCTGGTGCTGAGCCCGCGCGCCCTGGGGTCCTACCGGCTTTCGTTCGGCGCCTCGGCGCTGGCGGCATCGATCAACCTCGTGTTCGGCTTTGTCATCGCGTGGACACTGACACGCTACGACTTCCCCGGCAGAAAGCTGATCGATGCGCTGATCGACATGCCCTTCGCACTGCCAACAGCCGTATCCGGTATTGCCCTGACCACCGTATTCGCAGAGAACGGCTGGATCGGCCGCTATCTGGAACCGTTCGGCATCAAGGTCGCCTACACGTGGGTTGGAGTTACGGTGGCGCTCACGTTGATCGGAATGCCCTTCGCCGTCCGCTCCATGCAGCCAGCGTTGCTGGAAGTGCAGCGCGATCTGGAGGATGCCGCCGAGACCCTCGGCGCGGGTCGTTTCTACGTGTTCCGGCGCATCATTCTGCCGACGGTGCTGCCCGCGCTGTTGACCGGGTTCACGCTCGCTTTTGCGCGCGCGGTGGGT
>CAZLYG010000193.1:0-9351 GCA_964563075.1 uncultured Steroidobacteraceae bacterium
CACACTCGAGCGCTCCCCGAACAGCAGCTCCTCCACCTCGATGAAACCGAACAATTCCCCGTGAGTGACCCGACGGGCGTAGACCTCGTAAACCTTGCCCTGGTTCACGAACATAATGCGGAAAATGTGACTGGCGGCCATGGAGATAGATAGGGGTCGCTGCTAGCTTTGACCATGACATTATATGTCCGTCGGGCGCGGGGAGCTGACCTGACGGGCCTGGGCAGGCTTTGACCGGCGCATGGGCGCCTCAGGTTGAGTGACGGGGAAGAAATGACGCTTCGGCTGCGCGTCGTCAGTGATCAGCGGCGGCTGCTGGGTGATCGCAGCACCATCGTTTTCGGCTTCCAGGGGGGCACCCTCGGTCGCTCGGCGGACAACGATTGGGTGCTACCGGATCCACTGCGATACGTATCCGCACATCACGGACGAGTGCAATATCGCGACGGGCAGTTTTTTCTCGAAGATCTGAGCACCAACGGCATCTTCCTCAACGACGAGAACCTGCCGCTCTCGAAGCGCTTCCCGGGCGGTTACCGCCTGCAGAACGGGGACATCGTCCGGGTCGGCGAGTATCAGATCGTCATCGCCCTGGAGGCTTCCGAGCCTGCGGCCGCTCAGGCGCCGCTGGAAGCGCCGGCCGTGCCCACGAGCATTCATGCGCTCCACACCCTGGGTCGCGCCGCGCAGACCGACATCGGGGCGATGCTCGATCTGGACGAGCTCCTGGTCCCGGACAGCTCGCCCAGTGACAATTTTCGGCCCGTGGATGCCTACGGGCTGCCCGTTCGCAACTCGGCACCCTCTGCCGCCGCTCCTGCTATCCGAGGGGGTGCAGCCCCGGCGGTGGCTCACGCAGCCGCGCCTTCGCCGGCGGCCGATTCCGATATCGACCTGGAATCCGAGGCGGTCGCACGGCGCATCGCCCGGCTCGCCAGGGCTGCCGGCCGAGACCCGCGCAACGGGGCCAGCGCGGCTGCGCTCTATGATGTGCAGACCGGCCTGCAGGCCTTCTGCCGCGGCGCGGGCATGGATGGCGACAAGCTTCCCGCGGATGCGCAAACGCGCATGCTGCATCTGGCCGGGCAACTCTTCCGCGAGGCCCTGGTGGGCTTCAAGGAGCTCGAGCGGGTGCGTCACGAGGTGCGCAACCGCTTTCGGATCGAGACCCCGCAGCCTGAGCCCGACGATCCTCGCCCCTCGCTCGCCCGACTCACGGTCGACGAGCTGATGATCGAGCTGCTGCAACAGCATGAGACCCGCCGGGTGGATGCCGTGCAGTGGCTGCGCGAGGCGGTCGCAGAGGCCAAGACGCATGAGAACGCTTCCTCGGTCGCCATGAGAGCGGCCTTCGTCGAGTTCCTGGACCGGCTGGACCCGTCCGAGCTCGAGGCGCGCTTCGAGCGTGCGGCGCGCCGTGGCAAGGCCAAATCCGCGGACAAGGCGCAGTACTGGGACCTGTTCACGACCTTCTACCGCAATCTCATCGAGATGCCGGCGGATCACCTGCCGCACACGTTCATCGAAGCTTTCGCGACGGCCTATCGCGATTTCTTCAAGCAGACCCCACCGCGCTGAGCCTTCAGGCAACCGCGGACTGCGGCATGAACGGCCGGCCGTAGAGAAATCCCTGCAGCAGGTCCGCGCCGATGCGCTTCACGGCGACGGCCTCCTCCACGGTCTGTATACCTTCCACGCGATCCCATCTACACGACTTGGCTTGCCGACACGTTCTGCCAGTCTGCCAACCGCCTCGTGAGCCTCCGCGGCGGCAATCACGCGCCCGGCGTTGTTGAGCTCGCAATGACGACTGCGCTGCAGGTTGCGGATTTGCGGTGCAGCACAGCACCCAGCGCATACCGGAGCGCCGGGTCGTCGTCGACTATCAGAATCCTGCTGTGTGCTGCCCTCACTGCATTCTTATATAGTGCGGCGAGCCTTGTGTGTATCCGTAGAGGTGCAAGGAATCGGCGTGTTGGAACCTGGCAGCCGAGCCGCAGCGCTGGTCGAGAACCTGACCGACGGGATCCTCATCCTGGACCGTGAGGGGATCATCCGCTGGGTGGCCTCTTCCGCTCACCGTCTGGGACTGAACCCTCGAGAGCTGCTGGGGCGGCCAGCCGGCGAGGCGTTGCATGGAAGCGATGCGGCCCGGTTCCAGGCCGCCCTGAATGAAGCCGTCGCGCACCCGGGCACCGCCGTCACGGTCGAGTCGTTGCGACAGAGCGGCGGCCGTATCGGCCAAGCTGACGACATCCTGACGTTTCTCCCGGACACGGAAGGCATCAGCGGCGTACTGCTGGTCATGCGTTCCCGGCCCGTGCGGGAACGGCCGGCCCGTATCGGGCCGGCCCGTATCGGGCTGGCCCATATCGGGCTGGGCGAGACCGAGGAGCAGTTGCGCCAGGTCGTACGGCTCACGCATATCGGCATCTTCGACCACAATCATCTGACGGATGAGATCTACTGGTCGCCGGAAATACGCCGCGTCTACGGATGGGGGGAAACGGAGCCGGTCGTAGTCGTCGATCGGGAGAACTCCACCGCCAACACCTGGAAGCTGATCCATCCTCAGGACCGCGACATGGTCGCAACGCGCTTGCAACAGGCGCACTCGGCGGACGGCGATGGACTCTTCGACATCGAATACCGGATCGTGCGTCGGGACGGTGAGCTGCGCTGGCTGTCGACGCGATCACAGACCCTCTTCGCGGGCGAGGGTAGCGAGCGGCACGCGGTTCGAACCGTAGGGGCCGTGCAGGACATCACCGAGCGCAAACGGGCCGAGCGGGCGCTGCGTGACAGCGAGGAGCGGCTGAAGCAGGTCGCTCTCGTCTACAACATCGGTATGTTCGAGCACGATAACCTGACCGACGAGGTGTACTGGTCACCCGAGCTCCGACGCTATTGGGGCATCGGCAGCGACGACCCGGTCACCCTGGAGTTGTTCGGAGCTGCCATCCACCCGGACGATCGGCAAATGATCGAGGAAAAGATGGCGCGCGCGCACGAACCATCCGGTGATGGGCGTTACAGCGTACAGCACCGGATCATCCGCGGGGACAACGGCGAGATCCGCTGGCTCGATACCCGGTCGCAGACCTTCTTTGAAGGCACGGGTACGCAGCGCCATCCTGTCCGAACGGTCGGCGCGATGGTCGACGTGACATCGCGGGTCATGGCGGAAGAGGCGCTGCGGCATTCGCTGCGGGAGAAGGAGACTCTCCTGCGCGAGGTCCACCACCGCGTCAAGAACAACCTGCAGATCATCGCCAGCCTGCTGCACTTTCAGGCCAAGAAGGTCAAGAACCCCGAGGACCTGGCCGCCTTCGCCGAAGGTCGCAATCGATTGCGCTCGATGATCCTCGTGCACGAGAAGCTGTATCAGTCTCCCGATCTGTCGCGTATCGACTTCGGGAGCTACATTCGTGCGCTCGCCAGCGACCTGCAACGCTCGTATCTGACTACGGGGCGCAGTGTCGCCCTACGCGTTGCCGCCGATACACTCGATCTGCCCATCGAGGCTGCGGTGCCCTGCGGCATGATCCTCTGCGAGCTGCTGACCAACGTGTTCAAGTACGCTTTCCCGGACGGCCGCTCCGGAACCGCCGACGTGTCGGTCAGCGCGGCGGACGGGCACATGCACTTGTTCGTCAGTGACGACGGTGTCGGACTGCCCGGGGACTTCGACCCCGAGCAAAGCTCGTCGTTCGGGTGGCAGTTGATTCGCAATCTCACCGCACAGCTCGGCGGCAGCGCCAAGGTCGACCGCCGCAACGGCACGCACGTAGCGATCTCCTTTCCCAGGCACGCCGGTGAGCCATGAGCGCCGTCATCCTCGATCCCACCGACGGGGTATCGAAGACGAAGGTGTTCATCGTCGAGGACGAGGCTCTCATTGCCATGGAAGTGCAGGACCGGCTCGGCGCACTGGGCTATCTGGTGTGTGGATTGGCCTCCCGAGGTGAGCAGGCACTGGAGGCGATCACGGCCAGAACACCGGACGTCGTGCTTATGGACGTGCGACTGGCCGGCACCCTGACGGGTATCGAGACTGCCGAGCGCCTGCGCGACCGGCTGGACGTGCCGGTGATCTTCCTCAGCGCCTACTCCGATTCGGAGCTGTTGCGCCGTGCCGGGGAAGCGTTGCCTTTCGGTTATCTGGTCAAGCCGTTCGAAGAGCGGGAGCTGCACGCCACCATCCAGATGGCGATCTACAAGCACCGCATGGAACGCGCACTGCGCGAGTCGCACGCGCAGCTCGACGAGAAGGTGCAGGAACGCACCGCCGAGCTGGCGCAGAGCCGCGCAGACCTGGCTGTAACTCTCGACTCCATCGGCGATGCGGTACTCGCCACGGATGCTATGGGTCGTATCACGCGAATGAACCCGGCAGCGGAGCAACTGACCGGCTGGAAGATGTCCGAGGCGCTCGGACTGCCGATCGAGCAGGTATTCCTGATCATCAACGAGCAGACTCGCGAGCCGGCAGCGATACCAGTGGAGGCAGTACTGGCCACCGGCCGGCGTCAGATGTTGGCTAATCACACCGCGCTCATTACGCGCAGTGGCGCCGAGATCAGCATCGCGGATAGTGCGGCTCCCATCCGCAATGCCAACGGCGAGATCGTGGGTGTCGTGCTCGTGTTCCGCGATGAGACGGAGCCGAGGGAACGACGCAAGCTCATTGCGCGTCAGAGGACCATTGCCGAGGCGCTCCGACGGGTGCAACAGCGCTTTATCAGCTCCCCCGACGCCACGGCACCCATCGAGGACATTCTGTCCGTCCTGCTGTATGCGACGAACAGCGATGGCGGATTCATCAGCGAAGTTCGAACCGCCCCCGATGGCAGCGCGTTTCTGGAAATCCAGGCGGCCACCGGTGGCCCCTGGGACCTGCAGGTGCCGCTGGTCGAACAGGCCATGGCCACCGGCCGGCCAGCGACCCGCGCCGACGGCGCATTCATTGCCGTCCCGATCCTGGTCGCCGACCAGGTCGTCGGCGTGATCGGAGTTGCCAACCGCGCCGGCGGCTACGACGAGGGCATTCTTGCCGAGATCCAACCGCTGCTGGCCACCTACGGCAGCCTGATCGAGGCACGGCGCAGCGCCCTCCGTCGCCGTGCTGCCGAGGAGTCGCTGCAACAGCTGAACGCAAGCCTCGAGACGGAAGTGCAGCGCCGGGCGGCGACTTTCGAAACGCTCGCCTCGCTCTCTCCTGTGGGCATCGTTCGCATGGATGCGCACGGCCGCTGCCTGTACGTCAACCACCGCTACTGCGAGATGCTCGGCATCGACCGCGAAGCCGCGCTGGGCAGGCTCTGGACCGGCATGGGCCTGCATCCGGATGACAAGGAGCGCATCGTCACGACATGGGAGCGGGCGGCGGGCTCCGGGCAGGCGTTTCAATGTGACTGTCGTTTCATTCGTCCGGATGGGCAGACCGTCTCGGTGCTGGTGCAGACAGTGCCCACCCGCGAGGCGACCGGCGCAGTTGACGGATACATCGGCACCCTCACCGATGTCACCGAGCAGAAGCAGATGGAGCAGGCGTTGCGAGTGCTCTCGACGGAGCTCGTCAGCCTCGAGGGCACGGCCTTCTTTCAAAGAATGGTACAGCAGCTGGCAACCCTGCTCGACTGCGAGATTGCGATCGTCGCCGGGATCAAGACGGATCAGGCGGAGCCGGAATTGCAGACACTGGCCGTGTTCGAGGATGGGGAGTTCACGCCCGACTTCACCTGTGCGGTCTCCAAATCCCCCTGGACCGAAGACACGCTGGTGCGCCCGGTCGTGATCCCCAGCGGCGTGCGCGCACCGAGTCCCTATCTGTCGAGCCGGCGCATCGAGGGCTTCGCTGCCGTGCCTCTGCTGGATCGCACCGGGACCTGCATCGGCCAGCTTGCCGTCATGAGCCGGCGCGCACTGGCCAATCCGGGGCGGTTCGAGGCGATCCTGCATGTGTTTGCCATATCGGCGACGGCACAGATCGAGCAGCAGCGCAGCACGCGCCGCTTCCACGACCTGTTCGAGTTCTCCCCGGATGCGATTGTCATGACGGACCGTTCCGGCTCGATCCGGCTGGTCAACCGAAAAGCCGAGGCCATGTTCGGCTGGTCGCGCGAGGAGCTCTTCGGGCAGAGCGTCGAGCAGCTGCTCCCCGAGGAGGATCGCGGCAAGCATATCCAGCAGCGCGAGCATTTCGTCAGCGCCAACCCGTCACTCCCGATCGCGGCCGACCGGCCGAACCTGCATGCGCGCCGCAAGGACGGCACGGTATTTCCGGTCGAGATCGCTCTTGGCTCCATCGAGACCGGCGAGGGGCTGATGATCGCCGCCGCCGTTCGCGACATCACGGAGCGGCGCAACGCGGAGCGTCAGGCGAACCGCGCGCGGCGCCTCGAATCGATCGGCACGCTGGCAGGTGGGATCGCGCACGATCTCAACAACGCGCTGACGCCGATTCTCCTGACGCTCGATCTGCTGAAGCAGCAATACCCCACGGAGCACGAGATGCTGGACACCGTGGAGCACAGCGCCAACCACGCCGCAGAGATGGTGCGCCACCTGCTCGCCTTCGCCAAGGGCTCCGAGGGCAAGCGAGTCTCTCTGGCGCCGCGCCGCCTGCTGGAGGAGATGGAGAAGATCGTCAAAGGCACCTTCCCGAAGAACATCCAGGTGCGACTGCGCGCACCGAAGGACTTGCCGACCGTTCTCGGCGATGCCACGCAACTGCACCAGGTATTGTTGAATCTGTGTGTCAACGCCCGGGACGCGATGCCCGACGGTGGCACCCTGACACTCGAAGCGGAGTCGCTCGATGGCGCCGTCCTCGCGGAGCTGCCGAGTAGTAGCGGCGCACCGCCCTCGAGCTGCGTGGTTCTACGAGTGAGCGACACGGGCACCGGCATCGCACCCGAGGTACTTGATCGCATCTTCGATCCCTTCTTTACGACAAAGGAGCCCGAGAGCGGCACCGGACTCGGTCTGTTCACAGTCGCGGGCATCGTGAAGGGTCACGGCGGCCTCATACGCGTCGGCTCACAACCTGGCCAAGGCTCGACGTTTACCGTACTGCTGCCTGCAGAGCGACACCCAGGTGCCCAGGAAACGCGTGCTCCGCCCGCTTCGGCCTTCACGGGTCACGGTGAGTTGATCCTATACGTCGACGACGAAGTCAACGTGCGCGATGCCGTGCGTTCGGTCCTGGAACGCCTGCAGTTTACGCCGCTCACCGCAAGCGACGGTATGTCGGGCCTGGTGCAGGCCGTTCAGCACAGAACCGCGCTGCACGCAGTAGTCACAGATCTGCACATGCCGCATATGGACGGCCTTGCGTTCGTGCGCGCGCTCCGCAAGCTCCTGCCGGACATTCCCGTGATCGTTGCCAGCGGCAGACTCGAGGCCGCCCCGGCTCAGGAGCTCAGGAAGCTGGGCGTTCACGTGACGTTGGAGAAGCCCTTTACGCAGGAGAAGCTCGCCGCAGCGCTGCAGGAGGCGACGCAGGCGCGTCACTGAGCGGGGCCCAACAGGCAGGCGCACGCTACTTCGCCGCCGCTCGGCCGCAGTCCCGAGGCCGCGTCACTGCCGCCCGGCAGCCTACAGCTTGTTCAGGATCGCTGTTCCGTCCGGCGTGCCCAGCCCGGTGCAGGCATCCCAGCCCGGGCCCGCGTTGTAGCCCTTCACGGTGTTGGTGATCGCGTTGGTGCCCTGCGTGACATCGTTGACCACGCCGTTGGCGGCATTCGTATACAGAAACGGGTTGAGGAAGCCCACATTCTTGCCCTTCGCCTGGTTCAATCGAGCCACCAGTGCGGCCATGAGAGGCGCCACTGCACTCGTGCCTCCTGAGGCTCCTTCGGACGTGTCCACACGCGTGAAGTAGTTCGTCGCGCTCATCGCGATATCCGGAACGCCGCGGCCGGGCTTGCCCGTGTCGATGGACACGGGGAGTTTGGCGTGGGTCTGATAGCTCGGCACGGCAAACACCTGACTGATGCCTCCGCCACTGGCCCAGCCTCCGCCTCCAGGCGTGTTCGCATCGAATGCTGTCCCGTCATTCCACACCACGTCCTGCCCGGAGCGTGGATCCACCTGAGTCCCGCCACAGCCGAGCACCAGATCGTCACACGCCGGGTGATCCACATGGATCGCCTGGTCCCAGTGGCTCGCATCCAGATCGGCCGTGCCGTGATCGCCCGAGGCGACACAGATCGTGATACCCAATGTGGCGGCGGCTGCAAACACCTCGTGATACGCATTGATGCCCTGCGTGTCCGTGGACACTTCAGGGCCGCCCCAGCTGATGGAGATCACGCTGGGTTTTCTCTCGGTGTCGTGCACGGCCGCGCTGATGGCGTCGATGAATCCCTGGTCGCCATTGTTAGGGCCGAAGTACACGGCGATGTTGGCCTTGGGGACCACTGCGCCGGCCACCTCGATGTCCAGCATTACTTCGCCGTCTGCGGAGTCGGCTGTCGTCGGGTCGTTGCCCGCGTGATCGACCGAGACCGCCGCAACGTTCGGCATCGGTGCGCCGATCTCCTTGAAGTACACCTGCAGGTCGCTGTTCTGGAAGCCGCCACCCAGCTCGATCAACGCGATGGTCTGGCCGCTGCCATCCAGCGTCGTGCTGCCCTGCTGGGCCGGAAAGTGATAGCGGCTGGCGAATTCCGTCGACGCCACGCCGTTCCCCCCTCCCGGACCGCTGAGGGCCATGTGCTTGGCCCGATGCGGAGAACGATGCTTCGGGCGGGTATCGAAACCGAAGATGCCCGTGATGAGGGGCTTCAACTCCGCGGGCACGGAGATCTCCCCTCGCCGCCCACGGTACGTCCCAGTGGCGTGGTGGTACATCAGGAGATCGGCATGGAAGGCATTGAGCAGGTCCCCCAACCGGCCCTTGAGCACTATCGAGCGCTCGGCGCAGCTGCGGTGCACCACCATGAGGTTGTGAGACTGGGCGAAGTGCTCGAGCGTATCCAGATCCGCCGGATCCGCTCCGTGCTGCTTCTCCAGCTCCTCGTGAGTGAGATATTGCCGTTGCGCGAGGGGCTTGCTCGCGAGCTCGTAGGCCTTCGCGACCAGCGCCGCAGGATCGCTCCGCGAGCGCAGTCGCACGGTCACGCTCGCCGTCTCATTCGGGTCCACCGGGCCGGCGGGCCGCGAGTTCGGCAACAGGGCCCGCTGGCTGCCTCCAATGGGGATGTACACGCTCATGAGGACTCCCTCTCTCGGTCACCGGGGGGCTTCGGATGATCGGCTGAAGTCAAAGTGCGATGCAACTTAAGGCGGCGATTTGCGTTGTGTGACAAACCGAGAAATCAGGCAACGAGAATCAGGAACCGAGAA
>CAZLYG010000194.1:0-9332 GCA_964563075.1 uncultured Steroidobacteraceae bacterium
TCGTGCTGCGTTCCGGTCCGCACGTTCTCGGCGGGGTCGAGATCTACAAGGGCAAGCCGATTTTCTACGGCCTCAACAGCCTGTTCTTCATTGTCGGGGGCGTGAAGGCAGCGTCCGATCCCGCGCACCGCGCGCAGTCGGGTTTCTATGACAGCGCCGTTTCGGTCACCGAGTTCAAGGGCGGCAAGCCCAGTGTGGTGCGGATCTATCCGATCACCACCATCATCGATCGGGTCGCGGCGTTCGGTGGCTCGAAGATTGCCACGGGTGCCGACGCGAAGCGGATCCTCGCGACGATCCAGAAAGAGTCCGAGCCCTTCGGGACCAAGATCCAGGTCGAGAACGATGTCGGCGTCATCCGCATAGCGCGCTAGGGCCGCCGAAACCCTTTCCACGCACATTCCTTGAGTGACGGCTGCGTATGAGTGTCTCGATGTCGAGACAGCGCGGTCGTGCCTTGCCATACAGGGGGAGATTCATGACTCTCGTTACGAAATCGTCATTCCTCGCCATGGGGACCAGCCTCATTCTCGGAATGACCCAGGGGGCCCTAGCGCAGCAGACGGCGCCGCCCTCCGCGGCACCCGCGGCGCAGCCGGCACCGCCTTCCGAGGCGCCCGCCGAGGCGCCTGCGCCCGGCCCCGCGCCCGCCGCCGACTCGCTCCAGCAGATTGTCGTCACTGGAACGTTGATCAAGCAGCGCGACTTGAATTCGCCCGTACCCCTGAGCGTCGTCACCCCGGAGGTGCTGCAGTCCACCGGTACGCTGGAGATCGTGCAGGCCTTCCGCAACATGCCCCAGTTCGGTAGCAACAGCGCGGGCCCGGACACGGATATCGGCGGCGGCGGTCAGCAGACCCTGGATCTGCGCAATCTCGGCGCGGCGCGGACCCTCACGCTGGTCAACGGGCGGCGTATAGCTCCCTTCAACGACGCCGTGGGCAACTCCGGTGCGGTCGCAGACGTGGGCATGATTCCGAAGAGCCTGATTGCGCGTGTTGATGTCGAACGTGATGGCGCGGGCCCCACGTATGGCAGCGATGGGGTTGCCGGCGTCGTGAATTTCCTTCTCGATGAGAACTTTCGCGGCTTCAATACGGACAGCACCTACGGGATTTCCAGCCACGGCGATGGCCAGTCCTGGGGCCTCTCCGGCAAGCTCGGCTTCGGCAACGATAAGGGATCGCTGGTCATCGGCGTGGATTACGACACGAAAAAGCCCATCAACGCCGACAACCGCCCCTGGGCGGTGAACCAGGTGTCCACGCTCACCTCGATAGTGATCCGAAATTCACCAGTCGGGCCCGGAGGCCAGATCTACGCTGCCAACGGAACCACCGTGCTCGCCTGTTATCCGAACGGCGGCGGCGCCAATGTGGCGCCCGACTGCCCGTATTACGACGGCAAGGCCGCGGGGCTGTATACCCTCAACACCGCCAGCTCGATCCGCGACATCGGGGTACTGGGCCACTACAACATCAACGATGACGTCACCTTCAAGGCGCAGATGTTCTATACGGATCGCACCAACGCCGGGCTGGTCAATGCCTATACCCTCAACACGACAGCCACGTTTGGTGCGTATATCGGCGGTTTCAGCATCCCGGCCACGAGCAGCAACAATCCGTTCGGGCAGGCTGTGAGGCTCAAATGGTTGACGCTGTCCGCCGGCACCAACAATCAGCTGACCGATGCATCACAGCTGTGGAGCACGTTCGGATTCAGCGGCACGCTGGCCGGCCGCTGGAACTGGGAGGTATTGCAGACGAATTCCCACACCGACAGCGATCAGCAGTACACCGCCTATCCGATCGCTTCGCACATCCGCAATCTGTTCACACCTGCCCTGTGCGCCGCCGATCCGATCTGCGCTCCCGTGGGGGCCATCGGCAACCTCGATACGTTCTTCTCAACCGGTGGTGCCCTGACCCCCGCGCAAGCGAACTATGGGTGGTACGATCAGCTCGTCAACACGCAGTACACGACCCAGGAGAGCACGGCGACCATCAGCGGGCCGGTGTTCCACCTGCCTGCCGGTGATGTGCAGGCTGCGGTGGGTGTGGAATATCGACGTATGTATGGCTCACAGCAGTCAGATCCCATTTCGCAGACGCTGGATGCTGCCCGCTCGGTGATATTGCCCTGGGACCAGGGCTACGCCACCCGTGAAGGTTATGCGGAGATCCAGGTACCGCTGCTCAAGGACATACCGTTCGCCCGCAGCCTGGATCTGGACATGCAGACGCGGTACACCAAGTTCAGCGCCGTGGATACAGAGCTCGATAACGCCACCACCTGGAAGATCGGGCTCAGCTACGCGCCCTCGGACGATATCCGCTTCCGTGCGGCCTACGGCACCTCCTTCCGTGCCCCGACGCCGTTCGATCTTTACAGAGGCGGCAACCTCAGCCTCAATGCCGGCACTGATCCGTGTAACCCGACGGGTATCCGACAGACCAACGCCATCGTGAACCAGAACTGTATTGCCGCCGGCGCCCCGACCGGATCAGCGCAGGCGCAACAACTCGTGCTGGTCCAATCCGGCGGCTCGCCCTCGCTCCAGCCGGAGCAGGGCAGGAGCTTCACGGTCGGCACGGTGTTCACGCCGACGTTCGCGTCCAATCTGTCCATGACATTGGACTACTACCGGATCAAGCTGACCGAGGCGATCGGCACGACCAACCTGACCCAGGCCCTGCAGACCTGCTACGAGGACCCGAACTTCATGGCGCGGGCCGCCAATCCGGCCGACTCCTGTTTCGACTATAACGTGCGCAATCCGGATCAGACGCTGGGAGCCGTCAAACTGTATGCCATCAACGTCGCCCGCCGGCAGACCGACGGCCTCGACTATTCCGGACGTTATGAGGTACGCAGCCTGGGCGCCGTGCCCGGCAGCCTGACGTTCGACGCCAGCCTGTCGCGCCTGTTCAGCTTCTATGACACCGGCGTCGTCATCGGTGAGGAGGACGGCACCCTCGGCTTCCCGAAGTGGAACGGCAGTTTGACCGTGGATTACCACCTGAAGGAGGTGAGCGTGTCCTGGATGGCGCGCTTCCTCAGTCCCATGAAGGATCAAGCCGTTCTCAGGGGATCGATTCCGGTCAACAATCCGCTGGGTTACACCGGAACCCCGTTCTACAACGTGAACAATCTCACCCTGCGTTGGCAGGGGGAGAGCGGCAAACCCTACGTCATGTTCGGCGTCAACAACGTGTTCGACAAGACACCTCCCTTTGCCTTCGGTTCCTTGAGTGGCCGTAACACGTTGGGATCCGAGTACGACATCATCGGGCGATACTTCTACGTCGATGCGGGGTATAGATTTTAAGGGGATTCAATGGACAACGACGCAGGCCGCTATCGGCTCATCCGCGGACTGGGCGCGACCTGCGTCGCGTTCGCCGGTCTCGTCACGGCGGCGTGGGCTGAGGCGGCGCCCGCGGCAAGCGACCGTGTTACCGCCGATCGCTTCGTAGTCGAGCCTGCAACCCTGCAGGCCCTTGGCTTTGAGTGGTACGTGAAGGGCGACGCCAATCGCAACGCCGTCGTGTCCGTCTCGTACCGCAAGCATGGCGAGCACGACTGGAAGGAGGCCCAACCGCTGATCCGCCTGGATCGCGAGCACAACAAGGGCCCTGGCGAATTCGTCGCCCCCAATGTCTTCGTCGGGAGCATCTTCGATCTCGAGGCGGGCGCCGAATACGACTGTCGGTTCGTGCTGTCCGATCCGGATGGGGTGTCGGGGACGCACCAAAAGACAGTCACGGTCCGGACACGCCCTGAGCCGATGCCCGCCGCCGGCGGCCATGTCTATCACGTCTATCCCCCCGAGAATCGCGGTCCCTTCCAGGAGCCGGCGTTCTACGGCCTGTATGCCGCCTGGTACGACAGCAACGGCGTTGGGGCTGATCACTACAACGCGTATCCCCCACGGGTGCAGCCGGGAGACACGATTCTCGTGCATGCCGGCGTTTACCGCGAAGTGCGTGAGTACTATGGCGGCGGTTCCAGCAAGATCACCGGGCGCAACCGATCTGGAGGCGCCTGCTGTGGCACGACCTGGGATGGCACCTACTACCTGACCACCAGTGGCACGGCGGACAAACCGATCGTGATCAAGGCGGCCGGCGACGGCGAGGTGATCTTCGATGGCGCCGGCAATCACACACTCTTCAACGTGATGGGTGGCAATTACATCTACTTCGAAGGGGTCACCTTTCGCGATACCGATGTCGCGATCGAGGCGGGGCTGAAGGGCATCGCAGGCTCCCGCGGGCTCACCGTCAAGCACAGCAAGTTCGATCACGTGGGCGTGGGCGTGCACACCGACTGGTCCGGCTCGGGGGATTTCTACATCGCCGACAACGAGTTCATCGGCAAGGCCGATCCCAATACGCTGGTCGGATTCGCCATCCGGCCGCCCTTCGACAAAGTGCCGGGAATGCACAAGGAGCTCACCCAGATGCTCTCACAGTTCGCCGTCAAGCTCTATGGGTCGGGCAATGTCGTGGCCTATAACCGCGTGCGCTACTTTCACGATGGCATCGACTTTGCGACCTACGGGCTGCCCGACGGCTACCCGGACATGATTCGCGAGCGCATGCCGGTC
Organism: uncultured Steroidobacteraceae bacterium; assembly: GCA_964563075.1. Lineage (GTDB taxonomy): Bacteria > Pseudomonadota > Gammaproteobacteria > Steroidobacterales > Steroidobacteraceae > 13-2-20CM-66-19. The sequence continues at coordinate 4,613 of CAZLYG010000194.1, forward strand.
TCGAACGACTTCAACAACAACGACATCTCGCTCGTGCATGACGATTGCATCGAGGCCGATGGCGCTCTCTACAACATGCGTGTCTATCGAAATCTGTGCGCCAATGCTGCCGGCAGCGGCTTCTCGACGCAGCCCGTCTGGGGCCTGGCGTATTTCATCCGCAACATCGTGTATCACGATCCGGGTCTGTTCGGCGCTCTGAAGCTGACCACGCCCACGGCTGCAGTGTTCTATCACAACACCTTTCTTGCCGGGGTCTACGGCGGCAAGACCGCCAAGAGCTCGGTGGTGCTGGGCGGGCCGAATCTGCAGTTTCGCGACAACCTGATCCTGGCTGAGGACCCGAGCGACCCTGCATTCACGATGGGCGCGTTCACCAACGAGTCCAGCTCGGATTACAACGGCTTCATGGCGGGGGCGCGCGCCTCCTACCGCTATGGCTGGCTGTCCCCGCCGTTCGGTGATCACACGACCGATTATGGCGGCTCGCTGGAGAAGCGCACGTACGCAACGCTGCAGGAGTACGCGCAAGCTACCGGCCAGGATACCCACAGCATTGAAGTCGGTTACGACGCGTTCGAGAATCTCCCGCCAGCCTCGTACGACGATCCGACACGCGTGTACGATGCCGACAAGCTCGATTTTCGCCTGAAGGCGGGCGGCGCTGCGGTCGACAAGGGCGTAGTCTTACCGAACATCAACGACGGCTATGTGGGCAAGGCCCCCGACCTGGGCGCGCTCGAGCTCGGGGCCCCCGCCACGCATTACGGACCGCGGTAACTCGAAACGAGGGGCAAACCATGCGTCGAAGAACCTTCCTGGCCGATGCTTTGGGTCTTTTCACGGTGGCTGCCGCGACGTCGATCCCGGCGCTGGCGGCACCCGGCCGTCCCAAGGTCAAAATCACGGATGTCCAGGTCAAGCGCGTCCGGCTCGTCAAGGAGCTGGGCTCCCTTCCCGTCCCTCCTGGGTCCCGCGGGCCCGGACGCGCTTATCGCGTCGGCGGTGATACCGTCACCTTGGTTCACACCGATGCCGGGCTCACTGGGTTGGGGCCTGGCGTGAACCCCGAAGTGCTGAGTCTCGCGCGCCAGCGATTGGTCGGCGCCGATCCGCTGGACGTGCAGCGGCTCGCCCGGCTGCTGTTCAATCCCGCCGGTACGTTTTTTTCCGTCGGTAACGGCGTAAACGTCGAAATCGCGCTCTGGGACCTTGTCGGCAAGGTGCTGGAGCTGCCGCTATATCGCCTCTGGGGTGGGCGCGAGGGCAAGCTCATGCCGTATGCGAGCCAGTGGTCCACGGGCACGCCGGAAGAGCGCGCTCGCATGGCACAGACCGTGCGGGCGCACAACTGGCGCGCTATCAAATTCAGGGCGCATTTTCAGACCATGAAGGACGACGTGGCGCTGGTGGAGCAGACGCGCAAGCTCATGGGTGAGGATTTCATCATCCTGTGCGATGCCAATCAGGCGGGGGACGGGCCCGATGGATCGAACTCGGGTCCGGCGCGATGGGACGTCAAGCGGGCGATCGACACGGCTCGCGAGTACGCTCGGTTGGGAGTGTACTGGCTGGAGGAGCCGCTGCCTCGTTGGGACTTCGAGCAACTTGCGCAGGTGCGCCACGCGGCGAATCTCCGCCTCGCCGGCGGCGAAGGCAGCCAGGGCCTGCACGAATATCGCGACATGCTCGAGCGGGACTCGCTCGACATCATCCAGTTCGAGACATCGGTGCTCGGCCCCACCGTCGCTCGCCAGGTCACCACGCTGGCCGCAGCCTACGACAAGCGCTGCGTGGCTCACGCGGGTTTCGGTCCGGGCGTCTTCTGCGCCGGGCATCTGAATGCCTCCCTGTCGAACGCAGTGTTCTTCGGCCCGACGAACGGTGACGGACCGACCTGGGAAGTGTTTTTCGAACCGCCGGTGATCGATGTCGACCAGATCTGGAGCGTGTACGAGAACGCGCCACATCTCGACAAGGATGGCTACATGCAACTTCCGGATGCCCCCGGGCTCGGGGTGACCATCAAGCAGGACCTGCTTCAGGATGCCTGATCGCGCCATTGCGCCGCTCGTGGCGCATGGCTCTGGCGTTGGCGGACACTGCTGGCGATAGCGCGGCGCGCCTACTTCTCCTTGGCCACGCGACGGAAGTAGGTATCGAGCACCCTTACTCGCTGCAGCAGCGGGTAGGGGCGCGCGCTCGGAGCGGCATCGAACACCATCACCAGCTGGTTCTTGTCGGTGAAAGCCGGCCATGGCGGCAATCCCTTGCCGTTGGGATCGCCGGTCTTCGCGAAATTGACATCGTAAGAGCTGATCATTTCCGACAAGGCCAGGTTTTCCTTGCTGGGCGTCCCGCGCACCGACAACGTCTGGAAATGGAAGGGCACATCGCTGCCATGCCCCGACCCTTCAACCTGTGGCCCATGGTTGTTGTAGTAATAGCTGAACACTTTGCCCTTGCCGTGTTCGGATTGCTCCCGCGCCCAGGTCCACATGTTCCAGCCGAACGAGGTGTCGTTCCTGACATAGCGCGTTGCCCTGACGGCATCGGCTTCCGTGGCGTGAGGATAGACCTCCAATACGGCCCCGGCCTGTGGTCCGAACTGTTCCTGCATCTGCTTGGCGAAATCGGCGGGGGTCACTGATCGGCTGCCGCCGAAGGCGAGCGTCTCATCGGAAGTGTGTCCGAGCAGCGCCGGCGTGTCATTGAATTTGCCCTGTTGGTACAGGCTCAACAGGTCGTTCGACAGGACATAGCCGTCGGCCGCGGGTCGGAATGTCATATCCTTACCCGTTGCGGACTGGATCATGTCCGCGCTGAGCGCTCGCGCCTCGGCGATGGTCTTTACTCCCAGCTTGGACAGGAAAGCGCTGCCGGTGGCCTCGGCGGTCTTGAGCGACGGAATGCTCATGCCGACGCCGCCGTGCTCCGAGGTCACCAACGGGGCGAAAGACGCGCCGCTCATGGCAATGACACGCTGGAACAATCCCTTGCTCAGCGGGCTGGCGGCCAGAAAACTGACCGCCGCGGAGCCGGCCGAGTGACCGAAGATGGTGACGTTGCCCGGATCGCCGCCAAAGGCGTGAATGTTGGCCCGCACCCATTGAAGCCCCACGACCAGATCTTGGATGCCATAGGTACCTGAGCCATGGCCGCTTTCGCGACTCAGCTCGGGGTGTGCCATGAAGCCATACGGCCCAAGACGATAAGCGAGGCTGACCAGTACGACACCTTTGCGTGCATATCCGGTGCCGTCGTACATGGGGATGCTGGTGGAGCCCCCGACGAAGCCGCCGCCGTGAATCCAGACGATGACAGGAAGCTTTTCGCGCGCCGAGCTGGCGGGCGTCCAGACGTTCAGATACAGGCAATCTTCGCTGACGGGCGCGGTATTGCCCTGCGAATGGGGTGGCTGCATGCACGCATCTGCGAAAGCATCGGCCTTCTTCACGCCCGACCACGGCTTGACGGGTGCCGGTGCCCTCCAGCGCAGATCACCTACCGGGGGAGCGGCAAATGGGATGCCCTTGAAAATCGAGATGCCCTCGTCTGCAGTCCCACTGACGGTGCCACCGGTGATCTTGGCTTGGGTGATGTCCGCGAGTGCCGCTTTGACGGGCAGTAGGGCGAGCAGGATCAGCGCAATGCTGCGCATGTTCGTTTTCCCCTCGGTTGTTCATTGCGGAAGGTTTCTGCCAGTCTACAACCGTGCTGAGGTTTTCCCGGTGGCATACTCCGCCACTACCATCCTGCGGACGTTTGAACGGCGGCGATGCTTAGGCGGTCGCAGCCATTGCGGTTTCAGATATTCATCGCGCGAGAGCTGAAGTCGAGGCGAGCGGCGTCAAAATCGGCAACCGGCGCTCTCTTATCGGGTTTCGCCGGGGTGATAGCCGACGTTGGCGGTAGCCAAGGGGAGTTCCTTTTCAGGCTTCTCCAGAAAGTGCTTGATTATTGGAATCACCCTCTCTGGTTCCGAAGATAAGGCGAAATGGCTTGCATCCGGAACCACCGCAAGCTCGGCGTGCGGGATGAGCTTGACGGTTTCAACGGGGTGCTCGAGGCGAACGAAATCGTGATCGCCCTGAAGGATGAGCAGCGGCGCCGTGATGGAAGCCAATTCTTCTTTCGAAAAGCCTCTCCACTGGATGTTGCCAACCTTGGCGTAAATCCGGGGCCAGTAACCGGGATCGGGCGCAACTCGCTTATAACTGTCTCTCTGAAATTCGATATCTCGCGTCTCAGCGGTAGGGGGCTGCTCGTAGTGCGTGGCCTCGGGGTCCAGGGTGCTCGGCGGGGGGGCAAAAGTGGCCGAGTAGGTCACCACACGACCCGTGAGCTCGGGATAGCGAACGGCGATCATCGCCGCTGTGTTGCCGCCATAACTCTCACCCAGGAAGTCGGCCTTCGAGATCTTGAGGTATTTCAGCAGTCCAACCACGTCCTGGGCGTACTGCTCGATTGAAATTGGACGCTCCGGGATGTCCGCCGTACGACCGTTTCCCTGGAGATCGACCGTTATGAGCGTATGGGCTTGAACGAGGTCAGGAAACGAATGCGTTCCAGCAAATCCGAAGGCGGGCGGAATAAAGACCAGAGGAGCGCCGGTGCCCTCGATCTCGTAATACATCTTCAGACCGTTGACAGGCGCGTAGCCGTGCGTCTTCGTCGTCTGACCTTGCGGTGATCTCATAACAGTTCCTTTACCGTCTCT
>CAZLYG010000195.1:0-9322 GCA_964563075.1 uncultured Steroidobacteraceae bacterium
GGACATCATGACGACCGGGCAGCCATCGGTCGCGGTCGCCGACCACTCGCGCAGCAGGCTGATCCCGTCGACGTCGGGCATCCATATGTCCAGCAACACCAGGTCCGGCGTCTGGCGCGCGCGCGATGCGCGGGCCTGCGCGGCATTGGCGGCGACATCCACCTCGTAGCCTTCCTCCGACAGGATCTCCTTCAGCAAGCCGCGAATGTCCGCCTCGTCATCGACTACCAGGATGTGTGGCCCACTCATGCCCTTTCCCTCCGCGTTGCTGGCTGCCCCATCGGGGGCCGCTCGCTGCGCTCGCGCGCTGCCCCGGTCGCCGATCGCGTGCTGTCCTTGACGGGCAGCACCACACGAATGCGTGCGCCACCCTCGGGACGATTGTCGGCATCGATACGGCCGCCGTGCTCTTCAACAATCTTCTTGACGATGGCGAGCCCCAGGCCGGTCCCCTTGGGCTTGCTCGTGACATAGGGGTCGAAAACCCGCCCCAGCAGCTCGCGCTGGAAGCCGGGGCCATTGTCACACACCGTCACGACCGCGTAGGCCGCATCTGCACCATATTCGAGCCGGGTGCCGACTTCGACCCGGGGCGCGGCGACCGCCTCGAGCGCCTCGAGCGCGTTCGTGAACAGGTTGTTGAGGATCTGGCGGACGCGCCCACGATCGGCCTCGATGGCTTCGAGTGCTTCATCGAGCTCCAGGCGGATCGTGGCGCGCGCGTCCTGCGAGCGATACAGATCCGCCACTTCCGTCACCAGTTGGTTGAGGCTGAAGCGGGTGATCTTCATTTCCGGGGCGCGGGCGTATTCGCTGAACGCGTTGACCATCTGCTGCATGGTCTCGACCTGCTGCACGATGGTATGCGTGGCACGCTCGAGGATCTCGGCATCGCGCGGATTCATGCTGCCGAGGAACCGGCGGCGCATCCTCTCGGCCGAGAGTTGAATCGGCGTCAGGGGATTCTTGATCTCGTGGGCCAGGCGGCGCGCAACCTCTCCCCAAGCCGCGTCACGCTGCGCCTGCAGGAGCGCCGTGATGTCGTCGAATACGATGATGTAGCTCATGCCGCTGTCTTCCCACGGCAGCGGAGTGCAGGCGCACATGAGGATACGGCGTCCGGCCTCGGCATCCAGGTCGAGCTGCTCGCGCCATTCCTCGCGACCCGCTGCAAAGCGCACCGCAATGGCGGCGACGAATTGTCCGAGCCGATCGTTGTTGGCCGCGAGCTCAGGCAGCGACCGTCCCGCTGCCGCCGACAAGTCCGTGCCCAGGATGCCGCCGGCCGCCTGATTAGCCATCCGGACCGTGAGCGTCCCATCGATCGCGACCACTCCCGTCGAGAGTCTCGCCAGAATGATGGCGAGTCGCTGGCGCTCACGCTCCACTGCTTCGCGGCTCTGCGTCGCCTCCTCGTGGGCTCGCCGCAGGCGCTTGGTCATGTCATTGAAGGAGTGCACGAGAAAGCCCATCTCATCGCGCGAGGGCAAGGGAAGACGCGTACCGAAGTCCCCTTTGCCGACGGCGCGCGTTCCGGCAATCAGGTCCTGAACCGGGCGCACCAGGCGCTGGGCCGAAAAGATCGCGCCGTAGATCGCGGCCAGCATTGCCAGCAGCAGCACGAGAGTGAGCGTGAGACGAAAGCTGATCTTGAGCGGCTCCCGCATGGCCGCCAGATCGCCGTAATTCGAGTAGGAGCGCTGCACGGCCTCGGATAGCTGCGCCAGCTGTGCCGGGACCGGGTAGATCGCAACCACGTAGCGTCCATCGGTGCTCGCCTGTGTATCCGAGAGCGGCGCGGCGGTACGAATCAGATAGTTGCCGTCCGCCTGCGGCTCGAGGCTCACGTACGGCCGGAGCTGGGCAATCTGCCGCAGCAGATCGGACGGCGGGCGCGAGGGCAGCGTCTCCAGAGGGTTCTCGAGGCTGGCCGCTATGATGTCCTCGTGGTCGCCGAACAGCGCAATCTCGCGCGCACCCAGCGCGCTGCGCTGCTGATCCAGCCTTTGCTGAATCTCACCGGTCGCGGTCTCCGACAGCATGCGCGCCAGCTGCTGCGTGCTGTTGGAATACTCACGCATGCGCAGATCCAGCGCGTCGCGGGAGAGGCTCAGCGCATTGCTCAGTCCCTGCTTGATCTCGACACGGAACCAGCTGTCGATGCCGCGATTCAGGAATTCCAGCGAGAACAGATACACGATCAGCAGCGGGGCCACGACCAGCACGCCGAAGGTCGTCACGGTCCTGGCGGTCAGCCGCGAGCCGGGAATGTGCTCGCGATACTCGCGCACGAGCTGCCAGATCTTGCGTGCGAGCAGAATCGACAGCGCGATGACGCTCACGACATTGATCAGCAGGATCCACGGCTGCAGGCGAATGAACTCCGCGGAGTTCTGCACGCTCTTGCCCAGCAGCAGCAGCGACCCGCCCGCAATGGCGCCCCACAGCACCAGCAGTGCATAGGTGCCCCGGCGGCTCCAGGTGCGCGGTTCGCCGCCTACACCGATAGTGACCATGAGTACCACTCGCTCACGCGATGCCAATCGTTGGTCCAGAAAAGCAGCGCACGCAATGAGGACGGCAAGTTCCCACGTCGCACTCCAGCGCGCACGCTTACAACGTAGCTGCCTCCCTCGAGCTGAGGCTCGACGACTATGGGCCAGCCATCCACCTTGCCCAGATAGGCCAACGCCTCCTCCAGAGTCGGGAAACTGTCTGTCTGGCCGCTGCGCACGTCGCGCACTACATATCGATCACTCACGGCGTGATAGGCAAGCTCGCGCCGCAGCGTGAGATTGACTATCGCAGCGTTGAACCAGAAGCGCCGTTCCCGTTCGACACGCGTATCCAGATCAAACGTCAGCGTCACCCCATCGCGCAAGGCATCCCGGATACCGGGGCTGATGGGGTATTCGACCCGCGCGTGCAGCAGGAACACGCCCTTATCGATGTCTACATAGGCGGAGCGCACCTCGAGCACGCCATCGAGTGCATCCGCAAAGGCGAAACCGCCCCACACCCCCAGCAACAGGAGCAGGAGGCCCGAAGCCCGGACTGCAGCGGCGGCGTCGCTCCAACCCCATCCGTGCGGATGTCTCCGGCACCGGGCGTCGACCGCGTCGGACGAGGTTGGCTTGCAGTTCCGGCGACGTAGCATGGATACAACGAAAGGCGATCAATTCCGCGAGTGGCTGTCGCGCCGAAGCGCGCTGCTCAGGTCCCAGCCGTTGTCTTTTCGACACAAGCATAATAGAACCCGTCGGTCCCTGCCTCTGCACCCGGTAGCAGTTGAGCTCCAGAGCCCCTGGCAATCGCCCCAGGCGCCAGCTGAGGCGTGGGCGGTGGGGCCGCCCGCGCTTCGGGCTCGCACTCGAAGAGGTGTGCGATCACCTTTTCGTTCTCCTGGGGCAGGACCGAGCAGGTCGAATAGAGCAACCGGCCGCCCGGGGCCAGCAGGTGAAACGCCGACCGGAGAATCTGCAGCTGCGTGGCGGCAAACGCCGCTATATCCCCGGGCCTGCGCAGCAGCTTGATATCCGGGTGGCGGCGGATGACCCCTGTCGAGGAGCAGGGTGCGTCCACGAGGATCCGGTCGAAGGGCCGTCCGTCCCAGAACGTCTGCGGATCCCGCAGATCACCGACCACCACCCGCGCCGTACGGTGCAAACGGTCGAGATTATCGCGAATGAGCTGCACCCGGTCGGGGTCGATGTCGACCGCCACCAGCTCCAGATCCGGGGTGTGCTCGAGCAGATGACCGGTCTTGCCCCCGGGGGCCGCGCATGTATCTAACACTCGCATCCCTGGCCTGGCGGCGAGCAGCCGCGGCACGAGTTGCGCGCCAGCGTCCTGGACCGAGACGATGCCTGCGCCGCCCGACATGCCGTGCGACCGGCCGAAACCAGGGAGCTCGGCCACTCCCACAGCCTTGTCGAGACGGAGGGCGGACTCGACCCAGGGAACCGCTTCTGCACTGATGCCAGCCGCTTGCAGCTCCTCGAGATAGCCCTCACGAGTACGACGTGTCAGATCGACGCGCAACACCATCGGCGGATGCTCGTTGTTGGCCGCCAGAATCTGCGTGTAGTGCTGCGGCCAGGCGCGCTGCAATTCGGCCGCCAGCCACGCGGGGTGTGCAGTTCGCCTGGCCAGTTCGGGCCAGCAACGACTCGTGGTCGGCCAGGTAACGGCGCAGCACCGCATTGACCAGGCCGGTGGTGCCCGGGGACTTGAGGATCCGGGCGGCATCCACGGCGGCCAGCACCGTTGCGTGAACCGGGTTCCGCGAGTACTCGATCTGATGAGCGCTCACCACCAGAAGCGCGCGGATCTCATCCGGAACTCCCCTGGGTCGGGTCAGCAGCGCCTCGATAGTGGGTGCGAGGCGCAAGTACCACCGAATGGCCCCGAGTGCGACGGCGCGAATGGCAGGGGAATCCGAGGGCTCCAACTGCGAGAACCTGAGAGAGCGCCCGCCAAGCGCCACCTCGCTCAGCACGAGCGCGGCATCGGCAAGGGTCTTCGCCCCGGGGGCCCAGCGCGAAGAACGCGATCGCCGGGACGACGCCGGCTTGTTGCCCACAGGGGCTCTCACGAGACCTGGCCGAGCCGGCGGCCTGCAAGATCGAAGCTGTGCGCCCAATCGCAGGCGGGGATGGGCAGTTTTCCAGGCCGTTGCACCTCTAGAAGCCGCAGTGCTCCCGTGCCGCACGCGACGATCACATCGCCGTCGTTCGTCACCGAAATCGTTCCAGGAACCGCATGACCCGCAGAAGGGCTTTCGGGCGCCACGGATGCGGCATGGATGCGCAGCTGCACGCCGTCCAGCTGCGTCTCGGCAATCGGCCAGAGATTGAACGCCCTGACCTGGCGATCGATCTCAGCCGCGCTGCGCGTCCAGTCGATCGCGGCCTCCGACTTCTCTATCTTGGCTGCGTAGGTCACTCCCTGAGTCGGTTGAGGGACTGCCTGGAGCGTACCGCCCTCCAGGCCCGCGAGCGATTCCAGCAGCAGCCGCGCACCGCGCCCGGACAACGATTTGTGCAGCGATCCGGCCGTGTCGGCGGCAGTCAACGGAACAGCCTCCTGAAGAAGGATGGGGCCGGTATCCAGACCCGCGTCCATGCGCATGATCGTGATACCTGTTTCCCGATCGCCCGCGAGCACGGCCCGCTGAATGGGCGCTGCCCCGCGCCAGCGCGGCAGCAGCGATGCGTGGATATTCAGGCAGCCCCACTCCGGCAGATCCAGGACCGGCCGCGGCAGGATCAGTCCATAGGCCACGACAACGAGCGCGTCGGGGAGCCATCCCACGAGGTCCGCGCGCGAGCTCTCGTCCTTCAACGTCCGGGGCTGCGATACGGGAATCCCCCGATCCAGCGCAACCTGCTTCACCGGACTGGCGGCGAGCTGCCGGCCTCGTCCTTTCGGGCGATCGGGCTGCGTCAGAACGCCTACGACGCGATGCGGGGAGTCAAGGAGGGCGAGCAGGGCGGGGACTGCGAACTCCGGAGTGCCGGCATAGGCGATACGCACGAGCGTCTTGCGGTTGCGGGCGCTGCCTCAGAAGGCCCTGCGCGCCCCCGCTCGTGCCCCCGTCGCGCGGGCTTTGCGTTCCTTCTCGAGCTTCTTCCGGATGCGCTCGCGCTTCAGGTCGGACAGGTAATCGACGAACAGCTTGCCGTCGATGTGATCCATCTCGTGCTGCACGCACACCGCCAGCGTTCCCTCGTAGTCCTGCTCGAAAACCTTTCCCTTGCGATCCTGGGCGCGCACACGGACTTTGGCCGCGCGTTGCACCTGATCGTATACACCGGGCACGGACAGGCAGCCCTCCTCGGTCGTCTCGACGCCCTCCTTCGTGAGGATCTCGGGATTGATGAGCACGAGCGGCTGGTTGCGTTCCTCGCTGATGTCGATGACCAGCAGTCGCAGCTGCACATCGATCTGGGGAGCGGCGAGGCCGATTCCCGGAGCGGCGTACATCGTCTCGAACATGTCCTCGATCAGCTGGCCCAGATCGGCATCGAAGCTCGTGACCGGCAATGCCCGCGCCCGCAGGCGGGGGTCGGGGAATTCCAGAATGGTTCTCAAGCTCATGACGATCAGATTCCCGGGGCGATGCGGCCGGGGCAGGCGCTCACTCCGGCAACGGCAATAGCGATTCCAGCGACCCAAGGGCACCCCTGCGGGGCCCGTGACCTAGCGCACAAAGTTGACATTAAATCGCACGCCAACGGGTTCAGTCCCATTATAAACCACTAAGATAGCGCCGCAGGTCGCTTGCCCCACCTCGCACGATTGAGGAGTGGTGGATGGTTCCAAATCAGTCCCCTGGACCACGCAACGTCGTGGTCCTGATGGCGTTGCTCGTGTCGGTCACCGGTTGCTCCCACTGGGGGCACCGCCAGTCCGACGACGCCTCGTCTTCGGTCCCGGCGGCGGCCGGCAGCGCCGGCCAGGCCAGCGAGGAGAACGACCAGACTGCCGTCGATGCGGCTCTGACGGGCTTACCCGCCCCGACCGAGCAGTCCGGCCCTGCCCCCACCAGCGCAGACATCAACCCAGCCGCGCCCAAGTCGTACACCGTCAAGCAGGGGGACACTCTCTGGAGCATCGCCTCGATGTTCCTCAAGGACCCCTGGTTGTGGCCGGAGGTCTGGGTTATCAACCCCAAAGTCGCCAATCCGCATCTCATCTATCCAGGCGATGTCCTGACCCTGGCCTACACGGGAGGCGGCCGCCCGGAGATCCGTGTGCAGGAGGGGGGTCCGGCGCGACTCGACCCGCGGCTGCGCAGCTCACCGCTGAATGCTGCGATTCCGACGATTCCCTACTCCTCGATCTCGGCGTTCCTGTCACGGGCGACGGTCGTGACCAAGGACCAGATCAAAGCCGCTCCGTATGTGCTCGCGTTCCGCGACGAGCACGTGATCGGTGGCTCCGGCCACGAGATCTACGTGCGCGACTTGAAGGCCGCGCAGAACGATCGTTTCACGGTAGTCCATGTCGGCGACGAGCTCCGCGATCCGGATGACGGCAAGGTCGTCGGTTACGAGGGGATCTACACCGCGACAGCGCTGGTTTCCAGACCCGGCAACCCTGCCAAGGCGCTGCTGACCGATACCGCGCGCGAGACCCTCACCGGGGACAAGCTGATCGCCACCGATACCGATGTGCCGGTCAACTTCCAGTTGCGTGCACCGAGCACCGACATTCATGGCCGCATCATCGATGTCATCGACGGCACACAGGCGATCGGCCAGTACCAGGTCGTCGTCATCAACAGGGGCAAGCGCCAAGGCGTCGATGCGGGAGTCGTGCTCGCTGTCGATGAGGCCGGGGCGGTGGTCACCGACCGGGATGCCGGCCGAGGCTGGGCACATATCTTCGGTACGTCTTTCGATCCGAAGGTGAAGCTGCCCGATGAGCGCGCCGGAACCCTGCTCGTATTCAAATCGTCCGACCGCGTCAGCTTTGCCCTGGTGGTAGGGGCTTCCGCCGAGCTGCACGTCGGCGACGTCGTCCGCAATCCGTAACGGGCACCGGGCTCACGTCGGCACTCTCTCAACTATTCGGACGGGGTTCGCGCGCAGCGCGAATCCCCGTGAGAAATTCGGGGTAGGGGCCCCGAGAACAACCAAAACGGGGCTGTTGGCAACGATTTGAGCCCGAGACGCGGGGCGCTCGCCGGCGCACGCTCATCCGGATGGACGCGATTGCCATCCGTGCGGTGCTGGCCCGGACCCCGGCTCTCAACATCGGGCATTTGCGCGCGCTGCGTGCCGCGTCGGGCCTGGAGCGAGCGCTCGAATCGAGCGCGCTCGCGCAGGCGAACCTTCCGGCTGCCGTATGCAGCTATCTGACATCTCCCGATATCGCTGACCTGCGAGCGGACCTTCGCTGGATCGAGCAGAGCGGCGCACGACTGATCCTCGCCGACGAGCCGGCCTACCCGCCACTGCTTGCATCCATTGCACGGCCGCCTCCCGTGTTGTTCGTTCTCGGTGACCCGAGCACGCTGCTGGAGCGGCAGGTCGCGATGGTCGGCGCTCGCAATCCAACCCCTGGCGGCGTGGCAACCGCTCGTGACTTCGCAGCGCAGATCGCACGCGCAGGCGCTGTGATCACGAGCGGGATGGCTGTTGGAATCGACGCAGCCAGTCACGAAGGCGCGCTGGCTGCGGGCGGCCGCACGGTGGCAGTCTGCGCAACCGGCCTCGACGAGGTTTATCCACTCCAACACGCGGCACTGGCGGAAAAGATCCGAGCGCAGGGAGCCCTGGTTTCCGAATTCCCGCCGCGCACCCCGCCCCGCCGCGAGCATTTTCCGCGCCGCAACCGCCTGATCAGCGGCCTGTCAGCAGGCACGCTGGTGGTCGAGGCCGCGCTGGCCAGCGGGTCTCTGCAAACCGCTGGATTCGCCACCCGGCAGGGGCGCAGGGTTCTCGCAATCCCGGGATCCATACGCAATCCGCTCGCGCGTGGCTGCCACGCACTGATCCGCAACGGTGCGCACCTCGTCGAGACCCCTGCCGAGGTGTTGTCGGGGTTGGAATTTTCCCTTATCGGTGAGGCACTTGCATCTGACATAAGGCCCGTTGGCAAGCGCGCTCCATTGGACAACCCCTATGAAATGCTGTTAGATGCCCTCGCTCTCGAACCCGCAACTGTCGATCTTCTGTCCGAGCGCACGGGGATTTCCTGTGCGTCGGTGGCTTCGATGTTGCTGATTCTCGAGCTCGAGGGGCGCGTTGCGCCTCACCCGGGCGGCAAATACGGGCCCCTACGTTAGATGATGACTGGCAGCGTTCTCGACATCCTGATTTACGTTTTCGACCGCTACATGCTCGATGAGGTACCGGAAGTGCCTGAACGAGAGCATCTGGCGCGGGATCTCGAGCGTGCCGGTTTTGCGCAGGCCAACGTGGAGCGCGCGCTCGACTGGCTGGCGGAGCTGGCGAGTGAGCGGGACCGCTCGACGCCCGCGCTGGAGGAAGGACCCGCAGGTACTGCGGTGCGCGTTTTCTGCGACGGCGAGTTGGCGCGGCTGTCAACAGAATGCCGCGGCTTCCTGTTCACGTTGCAGCGGCTGGGGATTCTGTCCGCATGGCAGCGCGAGATCGTCATCGATCGCATGCTCGCCTTGGATGCCGACGAGCTCGACACCGAGCAGCTCAAGTGGGTCGTGCTCATGGTGCTGTCGAGCCAGCCCGGACAGGAAGCTGCGTTCCAGCGCCTGGAAGATCTCGTGTCCACCCGCACGGGTGCGCCACACTGAGCGCTCTTGGGCGCGCTTGCCTCGGGCGAAGGGTCAATGGCA
>CAZLYG010000196.1:0-9281 GCA_964563075.1 uncultured Steroidobacteraceae bacterium
TGGTACCTGCAGAACACACAGCCCGCCGCCATCGATGCACAGACGGCCTGGGATACGACCACGGGCCGCAGCGACCTGGTGATCGCCGACGTCGACACCGGCATTCGCTACGACCATCCGGACCTCAACTCCGCGACGCTCGATCGCCTGCTGCCCGGCTATGACTTCGTCTCCGACCCCACGGTTGCCAACGATGGTGACGGTCGCGATTCCGATGCCTCGGATCCGGGTGATTGGGTCACCTCCAGCGACCTGCAGAATCCGACATTCTCCAACTGCACGGTCAGCAACAGCTCCTGGCACGGCACGCGCGTGGTCGGCATCCTGGGCGCCATCGCCAACAACTCCACCGGTGTTGCCGGAATTACCTGGCAGGGAAAGATTCTGCCGGTGCGGGCGCTCGGCAAATGCGGCGGCCTCGATTCGGACATCCTCGATGCGATGCGCTGGGCGGCGGGCTTGCACGTCAGCGGCGTGCCCGACAATCCGACCCCGGCGCAGATCATCAACCTGAGTCTCGGCAGCACCGGTGCGTGCACGCTCGCCCAGCAGCAGGTCATCAGTGAGCTGGTAGCCGACGGTGTGCTCATCGTCGTATCTGCGGGCAACGAGGGTGGGCCGGTCGATTCACCGGCCAACTGCAATGGCGTGGCCGGCGTTGCCGGTCTGCGCAATGTCGGCACGAAGGTCGGCTTCAGCAGCCTCGGCCCGCAGATCGCACTCAGTGCTCCAGGGGGGAACTGCGTCAATGCCAGCGGCGCCTGCCTGTTCTCGCTCGATACCACCAGCAACACGGGTACGACCGTGCCGGCGGCGAGTACCTACACGGATCAGACGAATTCGAATCTGGGCACGAGCTTCTCCGCTCCGATGGTGTCGGCTATCGCCGGCCTGATGGCGAGTGTGAATGGCAACCTGCAGCCGGCACAGCTCATTGCGCGGCTGCGGGAAGGAGCCAAGCCATTCCCGGTATCTCCGGACCCGACTGTGCCGAATTGCCATGTGCCCTCAGGGCCCTCCGATCTACAGACGGCCGAGTGCAATTGCACCAACCAGACGTGCGGCGCCGGTATGGCGAATGCCCCTGGTGCCGTCAACGCGGCCCTGCGGCCGATCGCCGCCGTCGCCGTGCCCGCCAACGTCGCGGCGGGCCAGAACGTCGTGCTGCAAGCCTCGGGCAGCACCGCCGCCTGTGGACATTCGATCTCGACATATGCCTGGACGAACCTGACCAGTCAGGACCCGATTCAGGGAGCCAACACATCCACGGCTACGGTGGTCGCCTCCGGAAGCTTCACAGTGCGCCTGACGGTAACGGACGATGCGGGCCGCCAGGATACGGCGGACGTGGTCATTACGACGACCTCGGCGACTACCTCGGCGCCGGCTGTTGCCTCGAATGCCCTGGGTTGTCCAAAGCCCGTCACCGTTGCCATCACTCCCACGAATGCCACGGTCGAAGCCAACGGTGGAACGCAGTTGTTCGCGGCGACCGTCGGCAATACTCTGGACTCGACGGTCACCTGGCAGGTGAATGGCGTGACCGGCGGCAACTCGACCACCGGCACGATCTCGACCGGGGGCCTCTACACGGCGCCCGCCACCGTACCGTCACCGGCGGCGATAACCGTCACGGCGATGTCCCATGCGGATACGACGAAGACGGCATCGGCGCAGGTAAGTGTGTCGCCGATGATCACGGTGGCAATCAGCCCGGCGAACGCCAGTGTCGCGGTCTCCAGCACTCAGTTGTTCTCCGCGAACGTCACGAACTCTTCAAACACGGCGGTTACGTGGCAGGTGAACGGCGTCGTGGGCGGCAATGCCACCGTGGGAACGATTTCCAGCTCCGGGGTGTACACGGCGCCGGCGGCCGTTCCTTCGCCTTCCACGGTCACGGTGACTGCGGTGTCTGCTGCAGATACTGCGCGCTCGGGCGCGACGCAAGTGACGATTGCGCCAGCTACCAGTATGGCCGCGTCCGGCGGTTCCGGCAGTGGTGGGAGCTCCAGCGCCGGGAGCTCCGGTGGCGGCAGCTCCGGCGGCGGTGACATGGATGCGTTGACGTTGTTGGCGGCCGCTTTGGCAGCCGGTGCAGCGGTGTGGCGTAGGAGGCGGGTTGTTGACGGGCTTGCAGAGGGCGGGTCGCGCTGAGCGTGTGCGGGTGTTGGGGCTCGTTCTCGTGGCAGCCGCCCCTAGACCAGTCGGGCGGCCGCATCCAGCCATGGCTTCTGGGCTCGCCGGTAGTGGCCGGGAGCTATGCGAGCCTGCTCCAGCAGCTCGCGAGCCACTTTTTGTGCCTCCTCGCGGCGGCCCTTCGCGAGCAGCAACTGGGCATATCTGACGGCAGCTTCCGCACCCGGATAGGCCGGGGCCAGCGCGCGATACTCCTCCAGCGCTTTGTCCGTGTTGCCTTCCTGCTCGAGTGCGCGGGCGTACAGCAGATGCCCCTCAGGTGACCTGAAATCCGGATTGAGGCGGATCAGATCATCGAGCGTTGCGCGTGCGCTGGCAGCATCGCCCTTGCCAAACTGGGCTCGCGCGACTCCCAGCAGGAGATTGGGGTCATGTTCGTACAGGCCTGTGAGCGCACTGCGATACTGGGCGATGGCTTCGTCGTAGCGGCCGTGCCGCGTCAGCTCGTCGGCGTAGCGCTGGCGACTGGCGACATTTCCGGCGACGCGCGCTTCATTCTCGAAGCGGCGCAGGTCGGCACCTGGGTCGATCGCCTTCTTGAACCCGCGTGCCGTGCGTTGCGCGGCGCGGCTGCGAAACAGATCTGGAATGATCTCGACGGCCACGTAGGCGAGAGGGCCGGCGCCGGGGAGCAGGAGGAGCACCCAGATCCATAGAAAATTGCGGCCCGTCTTGATGCAATGGACGATCAGGGCCGCCTGGATGAGGTAAGACAGGATCAGATACAGCATTGAGTGATCTCAGCCACGGGAGCTCACCAGCTTACCCGCGTTCTCGAGCTCCTTTCATTTCGCGCCGCTGCCTCCAGCGGTCAGTCCAGGCAGAGCAAAGGCGATGACGTAGTCACCGCGTGGTGTGCCGAGGCCGCCATGGCCACCGGCGCTGATCACCAGGTATTGGCGCTGATTGCGGCCCGCCCGATAGGTCATCGGCGTCGCCTGGCCGCCGGCCGGAAGATGATATTTCCACAGCTCACGGCCCGTTTCGATATCGAAAGCCCGAAAGTAGCTGTCCATGGCCGCCCCGACGAACACCAGGTCGCCGGCCGTCGCAATCGGTCCGCCCATGTTCGGCGTGCCGAAGTCGCGCGTGGGCGCGAACCACGGGCCCAGTCCTTCTGTCGATCCCAGCGGCACCTGCCACACGATACGGTTACGCCGCAGGTCGACACTCACCAGGGTACCCCATGGAGGAGCCACGCACGGTAGACCCCATGGCGAAAGCAGAGGTTCGCGGCGCATCGCGTACGGGGTACCGGCCTGGCGTCCGAATTCCGAGCTTCGATAGTCTCCCGAGTTTGCCTGCTTGCTCAGCTCCGCGGGGGGAATCAACGTCACCACCATGGGCAGGTGATTTACGGCCGCGAACACACGCTGCCGGCGTGCATCAAACGTTATCCCACCCCAATCGACGCCGCCGATGTAGCCCGGCGACATGATCGTGCCCCGAGTGTCGGGCGGAGTGAAGATACCCTCGCTGCGATGAGATGCGATTGCAGCACGGCACTTGCCACGGTCCCAGAACGTAACACCCCAGGCGTCCTTCGGTTGTATCGGGGCCTGGGAGAGGAGGGCGGGAAGCGATGAGAAGGGTTGCGTCGGGGCGGCCTGCTCGCCGGGCACCAGGCTGCGCGGCACCGGGCGCTCGTTGATCGGAAAGAGGGGGTTGCCCCTGGTGCGCTCGAATACGTAGAGCATTCCCGACTTGGTGGCCTCGATGACGGCGGGGACAGGAATACCCTGCATCTCGACATCAACGAGCGCGGGTTGCGCCGCGACGTCGAAGTCCCACAGATCGTGGTGCACGAGCTGCTGTTGCCATACGAGCTTTCCGGTTGCCGCATCGAGTGCGAGCACCGAGTCCGCGAAGCGGTTGCTGCCGAGGCGCGTGCCGCCGTAGAAGTCCGCGCTGGGAGAGCCGGTCGGGACATACACCAGCCCGTGATCTTTATCGACCGACATGACTCCCCACGCGTTGGCGGCGCCGGTGCGCGCCGCCTGCGCGAGGTTCCATTCGGCAGCCGCGGGATGCGAAGGTGAGTCAGGGATCGGATCGAAGCTCCAGCGCAGGGCGCCGGTATGCGCATCGAATGCCCGCACGACGCCCCGCTCAACGTCATTCGCACGGTTATCTCCGATTGCGGACCCGACGACCAGCACGTCGCCGAGGACCGCTGGTGGCGAGGTCACTTCGTAGAAGTCCCGGTCACGGATGCGCAGACCCCGTGTCAGGTCGACCTGGCCCTCGACGCCGAAGTCGCTGCAGGGCTTGCCTGTCTGCGCATCGATGGCTATGAGCCTGGCGTCCAGCGTCCCCGTGAACACTCGATGGGCGCAGGCCACCGACTGCCGCTTGGCATCCGATTCCTCCCATACCGACACACCGCGGGATGAGGTCTCGCCGTAGTGTCGTGAGCGGTCGGTGTGGGGATCGTACCGCCAGCGCTCCCGGCCCGTTTCGGGATCGAGCGCGATCACGATGTTCGTCGGCGTCTCCACGAACAACGACCCGAATGCAAGCACCGGCGTCGCCTCGAACGACAGGTGATCGGCCCGGGCGAATCCGGCACCCAGCTCGCCGGTGCGATAAGTCCAGGCCACCTGAAGATGCGCGACATTCTGGCGGTTGATCTCATCGAGGCTGGAGTAGTGATCGCCAAAGGCATCGCCGCCGTAGTACCCCCAATCGCTCGCATCGGGGGATTGGCTGTAGCTGATGCCCGATAGCAGGGCACAGCCGGCCACCATCACGCCCACGATTGCGCGCCTCAGCGTTCGCTCGGATCCCTGGTTCGGTCCCCGGCTCATCCCCCCATTATCGGGCAACGGAGGGGTTTCCGGTGCAGCATGCTGGTATTCTTCCCGCCGTGATTTCAGCACGGGCGGTCGGGTCCCTTCGCGGGGTATTCACTTTCGTCATCGCGGCCCTGTGGCTCGCGATCATGAGCGGCGCAAATGCCCAGAACGCCGCGGGTGGGGTGTCCCCAGAGGTTGCCTCACGACCAGAGCCGGCCCCAGCGGCCGCAGCGCCTCCCGTGAGTCTGCAGGATCTCAGCGGGCTCAAAGGGCCCCACCGGCCACGCATCGGGCTCGTGCTCTCCGGCGGCGGTGCGCGGGGCGCCGCGCACATCGGTGTGCTCAAGATTCTGGAGCAGCTCCACATCCCCATCGACGCAATCGCCGGCACGAGCATGGGAGCCGTCGTCGGAGGCCTGTATGCGAGCGGGCTGAGCGCTCGCGAGATCGAGTCGATCATGACGTCGCTGAACTGGGAGGACGCGTTCAGCGACCGTCCGTCGCGCGAGGACCTGACGTTCCGCCGCAAGGAGGAAGATCAGAACTTCCTCGTCAAATTTCCGCTGGGCCTGCGGGGCCGCCACATTCAGCTCCCGAAAGGCCTCATCCAAGGCCAGAAGCTCAACCAGGTGCTGCGCCGCCTGACGCTCCCGGTCGCGCACATCACCGACTTCGATGAGTTACCTACGCCCTTCCGCGCCGTCGCGACCGACCTGGAGACCGGGGATGCCGTGATCATGAAATCAGGCGACCTGACGACTGCCATGCGCGCCAGCCTGTCGGCGCCGGGTGTGTTTGCCCCCGTCGAGCGCGAGGGGCGGCTGCTGGTCGACGGCGGCATTTCCGAGAACATCCCCATCGATGTCGCGCGGCAGATGGGAGTCGATATCCTCATCGTCGTGGACGTCGGCTTCCCGCTGCTCAAACGCGACAAGCTCAACAGCGTACCCGTCATTTCCAACCAGATGCTGGCGATCCTCATTCAGAAGAACTCGCGCCAGCAGCTCGCGACATTGACGAAGAACGACATCCTCATCGAGCCGCAGCTCGGGGACACCTCGTCGTTCGATTTCGGGATCTTCAGCCGCATCATCAGCACCGGTGAGATCGCGGCGCGCGAGTCCGAAAGCAGGCTCCTGCCGCTGGGCGAAAGCCCGGCGGAATTCCAACAGTATGTGGCACGCAGGGATGCGGGCCGGAGCCCGCCGCCGCGCATCGATTTCGTGCGCATCGACGCCGGCTCCGAGCAGCGCTACGCGAACCGGCTCGAGCATCTCTTCAAGGATGTCATCGGCAAGCCCCTCGATCCGGATCAGGTGGCACGCCATGTCACGACCGTATACGGCCAGGGCAACCTGGAATCTCTCGACTACCGTGTGGTGCGCGATCCGAGTACTGATGAGTACGGACTTGCCCTGAACGCGCGGCGCAATTCCTGGGGACCCAACTACATCCGTTTCGGGCTGAGCCTGCAGGACGATTTCCAGGGAACCTCCAGCTACGATGCCGCGGCGCGCATCGTCATGTCGGAGATCACCGCGCCGGGAGGCGAGCTGGTGGGCGACCTGCAGATAGGCGAGGACACCCGCGCCGGAAGCGACATCTACCTGCCGTTGTCGGACACCGCCGGTTGGTTCGTCGACCCTCACATACTGTACGAAGCACGCAACCTGGACGTGCCGCTCGGACAGATCTCCTCGGCGGAGTACCGGGTGCGCACGTTCAATTACGGGCTCGATTTCGGCTACGAGCTCGGCAACTGGGGAGAGATCCGCACCGGCGTGGAGCACGAAGAGGGCCATTCGCGGGTCGAGATCGGTGACCCCAATCTGCCGGAGCAGACGTTCAATACGCGCAGCTTCTTCGTGCGCATGTCCTACGACCGCCTGGATGATGTGAATTTCCCCCACAGGGGCCAGCAGGCCTCGTTCGAATGGGATGCCGAGCGCAGGGCACTTGGGTCCGACCAGGATTCCGATCGCATCGAGTTCAGCTATCTCGGCGCCATGTCCCTCGGCCGCTATACCGGAGTCTTTTCCGCCGCGGGTGGGACGACACTCAACACCCCGGACATCGCACAGAGCCTGCCTGGAGGGATCCCGGCCGACGTGCAGCTGCTGTTCACCCTCGGAGGATTCCTGAACCTCTCGGGTCTGAAGGCGAACTCCTTGAGCGGCCCCCATTATGGGATTGCGCGGACGCTGTTTTACAAGCAGATCGGGCGCGGCGGGCCGGGGTACCTGGATGTCCCGACCTATCTGGGTGTGTCTTTCGAGATGGGCAATGTCTGGGCCACGCGCAGCGAGGCATCCTTCAGCAACACGCACCGTGACGAGAGCATTTTTCTCGGCATGGATACGTTTCTGGGCCCGGTCTACATCGCCACCGGGTTCGATGACAAGGGACGCGAGGCGTTCTACCTGTTCCTGGGAAGGACGTTCTAGAGCGGCGGAGTTGCCTGGACTGCGCGCCCGCGACTGGCGCCTGCGGCGGCATTCTCGGCTGGGCCGCCCGAGGCAAACCGCCGTGTCCGGGGCACTCGATGACGGCCGCACCCAGGCAGCGCTCTCCCTGTACACCACTGGCGGACTGCCCGAGGGCGCTGGCGCGAGGGTGCTGGCGAGGGCGCCGGCGCGAGGGCGCTGGACTTAAAGACCGCGGCTCTGCGCCAGGTTCTCCACTTTCTCGAACACCAGCGACGGCTTGTCCGTGCTGCGCGAGTACTGGTGGCGGCGGCTCATCTCCGCCAGGGCGGCGTCCCGCTCTTCCGGCGTCGAGTACCAGTGCAGGCGGTGCCACTCGGGCCCCAACAGCTTTCTGAACGGGTCCCCGGCGGGCAAGCTCACGCGGATGCCAAACGGCCGGAGCCTTTCGATTGGCGGAGTGCGGAGATTTTGCGGTTGGCTGATTCCCATGGCGGCGAGAGCTTACGGTGACGCGGTGCGCTGCCGCAAGCGCTTGCGTCACGATTGTGCCTGCTTACGACGGGACGGATCTGCGGCCGCGCGCTTCCGTGATGCGCTTGTTTCGCCGCGCGACTCGCAGGCTTTCCCGCAGAGTGGACGAGTTGGGCGCCAGTGCCAGGCCTGTCTCGATGTCGTGAATGGCCAGGTCGTAGAGCCCTTTCGCGACGTAGACGGCGGCACGGTTGTTGTAGGCCCGCCAGTTGGAGCTGTCCATCTGTATGGACTGATTGCAGTGCTCCAGCGCTTCTTCCCACTGCTTGAGCATCGCGAGCGCCGCGCAGGCATTGGCATGTCCGGCCGCAAGCTCATGAGCCGAAGCGGGCCCGGTCAGGCCTGCCAGGGTGAGACGCAGACCCTCCTCGGCATGCCCGGCCTCCAGAGCACTGGCTCCGCCGGATAGCAGAGGGTTCGCGCCGATGACGGTCCGGCTGCTGGCCTCATCAGCGGATCGAGCGGCGACCGTGGAGATCAGCGCAAGGCTGCAGAGCATTGCGGCGCACGCCAGGGTGGCCAGTGTGGTCAGAGTGGCCACGGTGAGGCCGACGGTGCGAGCCGGCGCGGTCATTGCCATTTCGCTACTGGGTGTTTGCTCGACTGACCACGTATATAGCTACGCTGCGAGCGACTTTGTAAAGGTGGCGGTTGGCAGGGGCGTTCCCTGGCTGCGGTACAGCACCCATGGTCGCGGGCCCGGGTTTCGACCCCACGGTCACGGCGCTTGAGTTGCCCGCCGGCGGTCCCCACACTCAGTGTCCCCCGAACGGAGCCACACCTATGGCCTTGTTTCGCAAGAAGTCCGCCATGCCCACCCGTGAGCAGGCTCTCCCGGGTCGTACCACCCCCCTGGAGATTCCCGAGACTCACTTCGTGAACGGACACCGGATTACCCCGCCGTTTCCCGCGGGGTTGCAAGAGGCGGTGTTCGCACTGGGCTGCTTCTGGGGTGCCGAGCGGCTGTTCTGGCAGCTCCCAGGCGTTTACTCCACCGCGGTGGGATATGCCGGCGGCTTCACGCCCAACCCCACGTATCAGGAAGTCTGCTCCGGCGAGACCGGTCACGCGGAAGTCATTCGCGTGATCTACGACCCCGAGAAGATCGACTACGAGGACCTGCTGAAGGTGTTCTGGGAGTCGCACGATCCAACGCAAGGGATGCGGCAGGGTAACGATGTCGGTACGCAGTATCGCTCTGCCATCTATGTGTTGGACGAGGAGCAGCGCAAGGTCGCGGAGGAATCCCGCGCGATGTATCAGGCGCGGCTGAGTGCCGCAGGACGCGGGGAGATCACTACTGAGATTGAGGCGGCTCCGCAGTTTTATTATG
>CAZLYG010000197.1:0-9244 GCA_964563075.1 uncultured Steroidobacteraceae bacterium
ATGCGAGCAGCACGTTGCCGGGCGACTCCTGCACGACGCCGTATCCGGAGCCGACGAACAGCATTCCTCCTGCGACGGTTGGCCCGGCCGAGCTGATGGAACCACCATGCGCCGGCACGTGGTTCACTGTATCGAAGGAGCGCGCGGTATCGAATGACCATAACGGGCGCCCACCCATTTTGGTCGCCAGTGCCCACAGCTTTCCGTCGGAGCCGCCTACAAATACCACGCCGGGAATGACCGTGGCGGCAGCTGAGTGCGCTACCCGTTTTGCGGTTGTCGAGTTGAGCGGTGTGCGCCAGGCACTCTCGCCGTCGGTGAGGTGCAGTGCGACAACTCCCCCGGCGCTCAGACCGAAGTAAACATACTGATCGTCGATGGCGCCGCCCCACAGCGGTCCGCGATTTCCCTGGCCCTTGGCGCGCAACGCCTCGCCCGTCGCCGCGGGGCTGATTGCGTTGGTTTGCCAGATCGTAGCTCCCTGCTTCGACGGATCGAGCGCGAAGATATCGCCGGGCTTGGTGCCGAAGATCATCAGCGTCCGGCCGTCCGGGAGCTTCGTGAGCATCGGCGACATCGGCACATCCCAGTCGGGTCCGACGACCTTGGGGCAATTCTCGGTGAATCCGGCGCCTGCACAGCCCACGATGAACGAGTCGTTCTTGTAGATCTGATGCCACCACAGGCGCTTCCCGGTTTTCATGTCCAGCGCCAGGATCGCATCCGTCGTCGGCGGTGCTGGGTAGGTCGAGGCGTCTCCAGTGCCCACGTAGAGGGCGTGACGCTCGGGATCGATGGTCGGAGTATTCCAGATGGGTACACCAGCCGGAGCCCACAACTGCACGCCGCGCGAGTTCTTGTGAGTGGGGTGGGGCCGCTCGGCGATGGTGTACGTTTTCCAGATCCGCCGGCCGGTGTTGGCATCGAGCGCACTGACACTGCCAACGGCAGTACAACACGGAAAGTCGAGCACCCGGGCCTGGAACCCCTCCCAGGCGGAGATCGGTACGTACAGGCGGCCCTCGTAGAGCGCGGGAGCCGCCGTGACGCGCGTGGCGAAGTTCTCCTCGACGCGCGTTCTCCAGATCTCCTGACCGCTGTGCGCGTCGAGGGCATACGCATTGGCCTTCAGGTCACCCAGAAACACGGCGTAGCCGCTGTGGCCCTTCGCCCTGATCGGACCGATAGTCATGGCGTTGCGGACGCCAGCCTGCGTGCGGTGGGACCAGTAGATGCAGCCTGTGGCCGCATCGAGTGAGTAGACGTATCCGGTGTCCGTCCCGACGAACACGCGGCCTGCCACTATGGTGGGCTGCCCATAGGCGGACGTGCCGCCCGGATAACCGAAGGCCCACTTCAATTGCAGATGCGGGACCGATTCGGCGGTCAGACCCGCCGCCGCGGATGACTGAAACCGATCGTTGGCCAGCCCGTTGCCCCAGCCGTTCCAACCACCCTGGTCGATGTGCTCCAGTGGCGGATTGCTCGCGCACCGGTTGGGCATCGTGCTGATGTCCCCGCTCTGGGCGGACCCCAGGAGTTGGCCCGCCAGGGATTCGGCGACACGCCGCCGGTCCTGCTCCGTCAACGTGTCTCCAACCGACTTCATGACTCCCGTCGCCAGCGCGTTATAGATGCGCTCCGGGGTCATTGCTCGCAGGGCCGCGGGGGAGGGCGCGCGCTCGAATGCCGGGTTGCCGTGACAGGAAGTGCAGTGCTGTTGGAATACGGCAAAGCCAAACTCGGTGCCGTTCCTCTCCGGGACGGCTGCCGGGCTGTCCGCGGCGCGGGCGGTATCTCCCGCCAGCCCCAGAGAGGTCAGCCCGATATAGACCAGCCCGAGATGGGCCAGCCCGATACGGGCCACCGCGACAGGCACCCGCCACGACCACACTTTCAGCTTCGAACGTGCGCTTCGATCACGCATCGGCCACCCCCCTTTTTTGTGCTCGCCATCACTATCTTGCATCACTTGTCCGCCGCCCGGCGCTTCTCTTGCACGCAGGGCCGTTGTGAGGGCCGTGTCGCTCAGCGAAGGCGTAACTGCTGGCGGCGGCAGACAATTCTTAAGTTCGGCGTGCGGACACATTGCTGCAGCGAAAAGTCCATGCGCCTATGCTTTTAAGCAGCTCGCGAACGGGATCCCGAATTGGAGGATGGGAGCTTAGCAAGATGACCGTTGGGTTCAGCACTCGTTTTGCCGCTCTTGCCCTGAGTGCTGCGCTGCTGGGCGCCGCCGGCTCTGCCTGCGCAGCTTCGGCGCCCGTCAAGTCGGCCCCCGCGTCCGCCAAGGACGCAGCTGCTCCCATCGATGACACCCACTCGCAGTGGTCCCTGATCGAGCGCTATTGCGTCGAATGTCACAACGTCAGCGACTGGGCTGGCGACGTCGCCTTCGATTCCATGACCCCTCAGGATATCCCCGCGGATGCCAAGGTCTGGGAGTCCGCGATCCGCAAGCTGCGTGGCGGCTTCATGCCTCCCCCCAACGCCAAGCATCATCCGGATGCGCAGAGCGTCAACGGCCTGATCGGGTGGCTCGAGAACACTCTGGACAGGTCCGAGACCCGGGTGGATCCGGGCCGCATCCCGCTGGCTCGCCTGAACCGCCGTGAGTACAAGAACGCTGTGCGCGATCTGCTCGACCTCGACGTGAACGTCGACGCGCTGCTCCCGGCTGACAACCGTCCGAAGGACGGTTTCGACAACACGGCCGTGAATCTGCAGGTGTCGCCGTCATTTCTCGATCAGTACCTCAATGCCGCCCGCCAGGTCGCCGCTCAGGCGGTCGGGAATCCGAAAGCCCGGGCGGTCACCGTGACCTACGGTCCCGTCGCGGACATGGTCATTTCGCTCCCCCCGCGCGGCACACCCGGGGAAGGAACGCAGCAGGTGTACGAGGAGGGGATGCCGTTCGGCACCCGTGGCGGCATCAGCTTCGAGCACATCTTTCCGGCGGACGGAGACTATCAGCTCACGATCGGAGACATGGCTCTTGGCCGCGATGTTCCGCGGATGGAATTCAAGAACACGGTGATCGCGTTACTCGATGGCAAGGAGTTCTATCGCACCCACATCGGGGGCGATGCGGACCAGAAGGCCATCGACCAGAAGCAGGATCCGGCCGTGGCCGCCATCAATGGACGGCTGCGCAACATTCCCTTCCATGCCACTGCGGGAGAGCATCGTATCGCGGTGACCTTCCTGCACCGCAGCTTTGCCGAGAGTGATGAGCGATTCCGTGACACCGCCCTGCAGGGTGGCCAACCGCGCATCCAGGCGGTACATGCGCTGCAGATCAAGGGGCCGCTGAAGATCACCGGCATCAGCGACTCGCCCAGTCGCGCGAAGATCTTCACGTGCCATCCGGCCACTCCGGCGGAAGAAGAGCCTTGTGCACGGCAGATCATCGGTACGCTTGCGAGGGGCGCGTTCCGTCGCCCCGTGACGGACGACGATCTGCGACCGCTGCTGGCTTTCTATGAGAGCGGCCGTGCGAACGGCGGGTTCGACGCAGGGATCGGTCACGCACTGACGGCGATTCTGGCCAGTCCGTACTTCCTCTATCGTGTGGAGAGCGGCAACCAGGGGAATGCGACGCGGACATTGAGCGATGTGGAGCTCGCCTCGCGCATGTCCTTCTTCATCTGGAGCAGCATCCCGGATGACGAGCTGCTCGATCTGGCGAGCCGTTCCGAGCTGAGCAAGCCTGACGTGCTCGCGCATCAGGTGAGCCGCATGCTCGCCGATCCGAAGGCCCGATCGCTGGTGGATGCTTTCGCCTTCCAGTGGCTGAACCTCTCGCGGCTCGATGAGATCGTGCCGGATCGGGGCCTGTTTCCTCAGGCGAGCGGCGTGCTCGATCCGCGGCCGATGTTCCGCGAGGAGCTGTCACTGTTCCTCAACAGCGTGCTGCTGAGCGATCAGCCGGTCACGAATCTGCTGACGGCAAACTACACCTTCCTCAACGAGCCGCTCGCCGCCTTGTACGGCATCGATAACGTGAAGGGCGGACAATTCCGCCGCGTGGAGCTCACCGATCACCCGGAGCGTGACGGCCTGCTCGGCAAGGGCGCAATTCTCATGCTGACCGCCAATCCGGACCGCAACTCACCGGTGTTGCGCGGCGCCTGGATCCTCGAGCGCGTGCTGGGAACTCCTCCTGACACGCCACCGCCGAACGTCGGGGCGCTGCCGGCGACCGGCCGCGGCAAGCGCGCTCTCACCATGCGCGAGCGGATGGCTCAGCACAGCGTGAATCCGAGCTGCCATGCCTGCCACGGCGTGATGGACCCATTGGGCTTCACACTGGCGAACTTCGACACGGTCGGCCAATACCGCGTTCGCGACCCCGCCACTCACGCGATCATCGACGCCTCCGGCGCAATGCCCGACGGCCAGCATCTGGCGGGGCCCGCCGATCTGCGTCGTGCGCTGGCGGCTCGTGCGAATGATTTCGTCGAGACGCTCACCGAGAAGCTGATGACCTATGCGCTCGGCCGCAACATCGATTACTACGACATGCCGACGGTGCGCCGGATCGTGCGCAACGCGGCCGCAGACCACAACAGGTTCTCGTCCATCGTTCTACAGATCGTCCAGAGCGATGAGTTCCGCAAGCGGGCTGCCGCAGTCCCGAAGGCCGCCCCGGCCGTCAAGACGGCGTCGCTCGAGAAGGCGTCTCTCCAGACTGGAGGCTAACCGGAGGTTAGTAGACATGTTCCTCACGAAGAAGCACCTCTCGCGCCGCACCGTGCTGAAGGGTGCGGGCGTCTCCATTGCCCTCCCGCTGCTGGATGCAATGATTCCGGCTGGCACCGCGTATGCAAACACCGCGGCGGCGCCCAAGCCGCGGCTCGGCTTCGTCTACTTCCCCCACGGCGCCATCCAGAAGTTCTGGACACCCGAAGGCACGGGCCGCGATTTCAAGTTCTCGCCGATCCTGAAGCCGCTCGAGCCGCTGCGTGACTATGTCACGGTCGTCACAGGACTGCGCAACAAACCCGCCGAGAGCGCCGACCCGCACGGCATCATCGAGTCCACGTGGCTGACCTGCGTCCCGCCGGTTGCCCGGCAGCCCACCGGCGATCACGGTGTTTCGGCCGACCAGCTGGCGGCACGCCACATCGGTCAGGAGACACCGCTGCCATCGATCGAGCTGTGCGGCGAGCCGGGCGGATACAGCTCGGTGTCGTATCGCACGCCGCTGCAGCAGATGCCCATGGAGGGAAATCCGCGCAAGATTTTCTACACCATGTTCGGCCAGGGCGACACCAACGAGGAGCGTCGCGACATCCTGAGCACGACCGGAAGCCTGCTGGACTACGTCAAGGACGCCTCTGCCAGCCTCGACCGGAGGCTCGATGCCAGCGACCGGGCGCGGGTGAGCGACTACCTGGACTCCGTGCGCGAGATCGAGCGGCGCGTCAACAAGCTGAAAGCGAGTCAGGCTTCG
Organism: uncultured Steroidobacteraceae bacterium; assembly: GCA_964563075.1. Lineage (GTDB taxonomy): Bacteria > Pseudomonadota > Gammaproteobacteria > Steroidobacterales > Steroidobacteraceae > 13-2-20CM-66-19. Next base: position 5,456 of record CAZLYG010000197.1, read on the forward strand.
CTCGGGGACCTGCCGAACGCGCCACTGGGCGCGCCCGATGATTTCACCGAGCTGCTGGATGTGCAGTTCGAGATGATGGCGCTGGCCTGGCAGACGAATCAGACGCGCATCGCTTCCTTCAAGCTGGCCAACGAGGCCACCATGCGCGTGTACAACATGGTGAAGGTCCAGGAAGCGTTCCATCCGCTGTCCCACCACGGCGAGGACCCGGAGAAGTTCACCAAGCTGGTGCGCATCCAGGCGTTCCACACCGAGCGCATGGCGAAGTTCGCCAGGCGCCTGCAGGGAATGAAAGAGGGCGACGGCTCCATTCTCGACAGCGCGATCATCCTGTTCGGCAGCAACATGGCCAACAGCGATCGGCACAACAACGATCCTCTGCCGCAGGCCATCATCGGCAAGGGTTGCGGGAAGATCAAGGGCGGCCAGCATCTGCATTATCCGCAGGACACGCCGCACTCGAACATCCTGGTGACGCTGCTGCAGCGTGCAGGGGTTCCCGTGGAGAAGATTTCCGACAGCACAGGAGCTTTCGCGGAGGTCTGAGCATGCCTCGTTTCCGTCATATCGCGACGGCGCTGGCTGTGGCTGCAACTCTGGCCGCGGGCGGCGCGGTGGCTGCAGCCGGCAAGGTGGCGCAGGCTGCGGCGGAGAATGTTGAGCAGCGCGGGCCGGACGGCAGCACGCCGCTGCAATGGGCTGCATACAAGGGCGACGCCGCCGAAGTGAAGCGATTGCTGGCCGCTGGAGCCAAGGTCGGGGAGGCGAACGACTACGGCGCGACCCCGATGCGGCTGGCGGCAGCGACGGGTAACCTGGCCGTTCTGAAATTGCTGCTGGATGCCGGTGCTGACGTCGATTCACCGAACGAGGAGGGCGAAACGGCGCTGATGGAAGTAGCGCGCACCGGAAACGTCGCGGCGGCGGAGCTGCTGCTGAAGCACGGCGCCAGGATCAACGCTGTCGAGCAGTTCGGCGGGCAGACCGCCCTCATGTGGGCAGCGGCGCGCCGCCAGCCGGCGATGGTGCAGCTGCTCGCTTCCAAGGGTAGTGAGGTCAACGGCCGCTCGATCGTGCGTGAGTGGCAGCGGCACATCACAGCGGAGGGCCGCGCAAAGGACACCAACAGCGGCGGGCTGACACCCCTCATGTACGCTGCGCGCGATAACTGCCTCGAGTGCGCGCGGATATTGATCAAGCATCACGCCGACGTGAACATGCCGGATCCGGATGGCGTTGCGCCATTGACGATCGCGATGCAGAACGGGAATTGGGACATCGCGAAGCTGCTGATCACCGCTGGCGCTGACGTCAACGAGTGGGATATGTACGGCCAGGCGCCGTTGCATGTCGCCATCGAGATGGAGGGCGGGGAAGCCCGCGGCTTTTTCGGGCGCCGCATGGGCGAGTCGGTCGACGCGCCCAACAAGGCGACGAACAGGGAAGTCATCCAGATGCTGATCGATCGCGGTGCCAACCCGAATCAGCAGATGTATTTCCGTGCGCCGCGTGAGCCGGGTTTCGTCTCGGGCGGTTCGCGTGGCACGACGCCATTCATGGTCGCGTGCTCCAAAGGGGACGTCGAGCTCGTCAAGACGCTGCTGGCCCACGGAGCGGACGTCCACCTGATGCAGGCTGACGACGAGACGCCGATGATGCTGGCGATCGGTGCGCGTGGAGTCAACGAAGACACCATCGTCGCACTGCTGAAGGTGCTCCACGACGCGGGCGCGGATGTGAACGTGGTTGCAAAGTATCACCATCTGCAGCGCACGCGAGGTGGAACTGCCCTGCACGTTGCCGTCCGAGCGGGACTGAAGAAGGTCATGGCGGAACTGGTGTCCTTCGGTATCGACGTGAACGCAAAGGACCCGGATGGGCTCACCGCCCTGGATTACGCCATGGCGCGTGGCTACGTGCCCTTCCTGGCGCAACGGCAACCGGCACGGATGGACCTGGCGAAAATGCTGCGCGGTTGGGGCGCTAGGGTCGAGCTCGCCAAGACTCCCGACTGGCCGCCCGTCGGCCCGCCCATCGGATACGAGGCGACCATCTGGCCGCTGTGACCTTTGAGGAGCCTGGCTCATTCATGAACCCACTCTCGCGCCGGGATGTTCTGCGTGGTGGTCTGCAGGTGCTCGGCGCCGCATCGTTGACTGCTGCCGTAGCTCCGGCCCACGCCAGGAGCGCTCCGAGGATCACGACGACTGCGCTGTCCTCCACCCGGGGTCCAGGCAGCCTCACCCTGCTGCAGGGGGCAGGATGCAACGTGGTCGCGATGAGCGGTCCCGAGGGCTCGCTGCTGATCGATGGTGGGCTCGCGAGGAGCTCGCGTGAGCTGGTCAATGCGGCCGAAGCGGCCACCGGCAGCCGCCGCGTGAGTACGCTCATCAATACACATTGGCATCCGCAGCAGACCGGTTCCAACGAGCGCATCGGGGACGCTGGCGGGCTGATCATCTCTCACGAGACCACACGGCTGTTTCTCGGACGCGCTTCGATATCGGCCTGCTATTCAGGCTCGTACGGTCCTTTGCCTGTGAAGGCGCGCCCGACGAAGACCACACGTGAGAAGGACTCTCTCGAGTTTGCCGGGCAGCACATCGATTACGCCTATCTGCCGGCGGCGCACACGGACGGCGACCTCTATATTCACTTCCCCGAGCAGAATCTGGTGGCTGCCGGCGGCCCCGTTTCGGCGGAGCGTTGGCCGATTCTCGACATCCGCAACGGCGGCTGGCTGGGCGGCCTGGTGCGGGCGCACGAGACGCTGGCGGCGCTCGTCAAGCCGGATACCCGCGTCGTTCCGGCGGAGGGTCGTATGCTCACGGGAGCGGATATCGCGCGCCACCGCGATATCTATCAGGCCCTGTTCAAGCAGCTCTTCGTCTATCTCAACAAGGGCTTCGGCCCCGACGACGTCGTTGCAGCACGGCCGCTGAAGGCTCACGAGCACGAGCTGGGGGATCCCACCGAGTTCCTCGCCGGAGCGTACCGGAGTATCTTCCTCGCCTACGTACCGGACTAGTTCATTGGCGAAAATCGCCACAGGCGATTTTCGCGGAAGTTGAGGCCCTCAGCCAGTCCATGCGGCCGGCAAAAAGCGTGGTTTTTGCCGGCGTGATCGCCGACAGGAATGGGCGGAGACCCTCGCAAAGCTCGGCGCGCCTTATTGGGCAATCTGTGGCACGGAGCTCACGCCCTAGAGCCCCCGTTCGCAGACATCAGGCACTCTGCACCACTCGTAACACATTGTTGCCTCCGCTGTTGGCGGCGGTGCATTCGAGAGTGCGGTCACAGAATCAATTGTTTCCACACGGACACAAGTACCTTAACCTCAGCTTGGCTGACAAAGGGTGGCGAGTGCTGAAGAGTACCGGTTCGGTGTGCAGACAGGGCGTAGCGATACGGCAATGTCAGGTTTTTGTACAGATGGCGATGGGTGATGGGCCGACGTTGAACGTACCAGGGAGGGGTGGCTGATGGCCGTGCTCGAACAGTTCTCCACCTCCGGGCTGCGGCCGCGCCAGCGAGTGGAGTTCTGGAATGAGTTGTGCAGCGGCTGCGTGCCTGCCGCGGCGCAACCGCTGAGTCTGGATGACTTCGAGCCCTCGTGCACACGCGGCGCCATCGGCGATCTGCCGCTCTCGGAGATCAATTCTTCTCCCTCGGTCGTCGAGCACAACAGCACGCACGTGGCGCGCATGCGTGAGCCGCTGTACCTGCTCTTTTTCCAGCGCGAAGGCACCAGTGTGCACCGGCAGGCCGGGCGGGAGGCGCATCTGCGGC
>CAZLYG010000198.1:0-6981 GCA_964563075.1 uncultured Steroidobacteraceae bacterium
GGTGGTACTTGCCGATGACGTCGCCGACCACGCGAGCGGATTTCTTGTACGACTTGTTCCAGTCATTGCCCAGCTCGCGCATGGCGTACAGCACACGGCGATGCACCGGTTTCAGGCCGTCACGGACATCGGGCAGAGCACGCCCGACGATGACGCTCATTGCATAGTCGAGGTACGACTGCCGCATCTCCTCTTCGAGGTTGACGGACAGTATTTCGCGTGCGATTTCGGACATTCAGTGGGGGCTGATGCTGGTCGATGTAAAGGCGGAATTTTAGCACACAGGCGCCTGCGAAGGCCCGCTCCGGATATACTGAGCCCAGCGGCTTTTCGCTTGCGTTTTCCTCCATTCTCAGGCTGTGTTCCGGGCATGCCGCCAAAAGAGTCTGCAGATCTTCTGATCGAGCCCCGCTGGGTGTTGCCGATGCTGCCAGCCAACACGGCGCTCGCCGATCGCGCGGTCGCGGTCGCCGACGGACGCATCGCAGCGATCGGCCCTGTCGCGGAGCTCGCTGCGAGATACACGGTGCGCGAGCACATCGCACGCCCTGACCATGCACTGCTGCCGGGCTTCGTGAATGCCCACATGCCCCTCGCCCCTGCCCTGTTCCGCGGCCTGCCTCGGGCCGCGGCCGTTTCCGCAGCGCAGCGCCTGATGAGCCCGGATCTGATCAAGGATGCAACACAGCTCGCGATCGCAGAAATGCTCAAGGCGGGTATCACCTGCTTTGCCGCTGCGGACCTGTTCCCGGAGGAGGCGGCACGTACGGCTGCCTCCGCACACGTGAGGGCAGCCATCGGCCTGCCGGTGAGCGATGAGCCTAACCCGTGGGCGGAAAGCTCGGTCGCGCATCTGGCCAAGGCGGAGCAGCTCTGGGACATATACAGGTCCGATCCACTGGTGAGCCTGTATTTCTCCCTGCCGACACCTGCCGCCGTGAGCGACGCCACACTCGCGCGGGTCCGGCGCATCGCCGACGAGCTCGACGCTCGCGTGACGATGCCCCTCCATGAGTCTGCAGCCCGCATACAGGAAAGCCTCGCCTGGGACGGCCGCCGCCCGCTGCAGCGCCTGCAGGGACTGGGTCTGCTGCGACCGGGCTTCGCGGCGCTGCACCTGACGCAACTCGATGAGGCGGACCTGGAAACCCTGACGCGTACCGGCGTCTGCGTAATCGCCTCCCCGCAGTCGGATCTCAGGCAGGCGGGAGCGAGCTGCCCCACTGCCCGCCTGCACGCGAGTGACGTCCCCGTCGGGCTCGGGACTGACAGTCCCCTCGAGGGCGGGACTCTGGATATTCTCGCCGAGGCGCGCACGGCGGCGTTGCTGGGTGCCAAAGGGGAATCCTCCGCACCCGGAGTCTCCGCAGCCGCTGCGTTGCGCATGGCCACGCTCGGTGGTGCTGCCGCGCTCGGCATGAGTGCCGTGATCGGCTCGATCGAGCCCGGCAAGGCCGCGGACCTGGTGTGCCTGGATCTGGGCAGCCTCGAGTTTTCTCTGCCCGTCCAGCCGCACGAGGCCATCGTGTTCGCGGCCACGCGCGCGCAGGTCAGTGACGTGTGGACTTCTGGCCGCGCCGCCGTGAGCAATGGCCGCCTGCTCGCTGTGGACGATCGTCAGATGCGGGCTAAACGCTGGAGCGAGCGCATTCTCCCGGAGGCTCTCGTATGAAGGGCGTGCACTCGAGCGCCACGGCAGGCGGTGCGGGGACGGCAGCACCGCCAGCCAACGCCGACCGCCAGGAGCTCGGCAAGTTCGACGCACTCGCCAGCCGGTTCTGGGATCCGAACGGGGAATTCCGGCCGCTGCACCTGTTGAATCCGGTGCGCGCCAGGTTCATCGCGGAACGCGCGCCGCTCGCCGGGGCTCGCGTGCTGGACGTCGGCTGCGGCGGCGGACTGTTGTGTGAAGCGCTGGCGCGCGCCGGCGCAAGAGTAACCGGGATCGATCTCGCGCCTGGGATGGTCGAGGTGGCACGATTGCATGCGAGCGATCAGCCGCTCGAGATCGACTATCGTGTCGCTTCCGCGGAGTCGCTGGCCGAAACCGCCGCAGGCTCGTTCGATATCGTGACCTCGATGGAAATGCTCGAGCATGTGCCCGACCCGCGTCGGATGACTGCCACGCTCGCACAGCTGGTGCGTCCCGGCGGGCAGGTGTTCCTGTCCACGTTGAATCGCAATCTGAAGTCCTTCCTGCTGGCGATCGTCGGCGCCGAGTACGTCCTGGGACTGATTCCGCGCGGCACTCACGAGTATGAGCGCCTGATCCGGCCGTCGGAGCTGGCTCAATGGGCGCGGGCTGCGGGGCTGATGCTTCGTGAGCTCGCTGGCGTCGAGCTCAACCCGATCGATCGTGCGGTAGTCCTGAGCCGCGACCCTTCAGTGAATTATCTCGCGCATTTGACGCGCACCTGACTTGGGCGAGGCCATCATCATCGTTCTCGGCTTGGCTGCCCTCCTCGTGGGAGGTCTCCTCGGATATGCGTGGGGACACATCCGCAGCTCCCGTCGCATCGAGGCCGTGCGGCTGGAGCTGGAAGGAGCGCGCGTTCGCCTGGAATCCGCAGCGCGCGAGGAGTCAGCACGCGTAGCTGCCCTGGAGCAATCGGAGATGCGGCTGCGAGCCGCTTTCCAGGAAATGGCGGGGGAGAGCCTGCGCGTCAACAGCGAGCGATTCCTGCAGCTCGCCCGCGAGTCTCTCGGACGTGATCAGGCCGTGGCCAGCAGTACACTCAAAGAACGCGAGACGGCCATCGCACAGCTGATCGAGCCGCTGCGCGCAGCGATAGAGCGCACCGAAACGCAAGCGCAGGCCCTGGAGCGCGAGCGCCGCGACGCCTACTCGACCCTGCGCACGCAGATCGAGTTGCTCACGGCCGGACAGACCCAGCTGCAGCGCGAAACCCGCAACCTGGTGACCGCGCTGCGCCGCCCCGAAGTGCGCGGCCGGTGGGGCGAGCTCACTTTGCGACGCCTCGTGGAGCTGGCGGGGATGTCCGAGCACTGCGACTTCACCGAGCAGATGCACCTCGCTCTCGAGGAGGGTGCTGTTCGACCTGACATGGTCGTGCATCTGCCGGATTCGCGCGCCATCGTCGTGGATGTGAAGACTCCGCTGGACGCCTTCCTCGAAGCCGTGGATGCCGACAGCCAGGAGGCCCGCTCGGTGGCCTTGCAGAAACACGCGCAGCAGGTCGAGACGCGTGTGCGACAGCTTGCCTCCAAGGCGTACTGGATGCAGTTCGAAAACAGCCCGGAGTTCTGCGTCCTGTTCCTGCCCGGCGATCAGTTTCTCGGCACGGCGCTCGCCGAACGCCCCGAGCTGCTGGACAACGCGCTCAAGCAGAACGTGATCATCGCGACGCCCTCGACGCTGATCGCATTGCTCAAGGTGGTGGCGCATGGCTGGAGGCAATCGGCGGTCGCGCAGAACGCGGCCGTCATTCGCGAGCTCGGCCAGGAGCTGCATAGGCGGCTCAACAGTTTCACGGGCCATCTGCTGAAGCTCGGCCAGCGGCTCGATGGAGCGGTGGACGCCTACAGCGCTGCGGTCGGGTCGCTCGAGCGGCAGGTGCTCTCGCAGGCGCGACGCTTCTCCGAGCTCGGCGTCACTGCGGATGCGCCTCTCCCGCAGCTCGAGCCGATCGAGAAGGTCACGCGCAAACCCTCCGGCGCTCTGGAAGGCAAGGGGAATGCCTGAAACGAGCGACCGTCACCTCGCTTCGCTCTATTCGCCCGCATCGGAGCGCCCGGTCCTCGAAGCCCTGTTTGCGGTGGAAAGCGAGATCGGCGCGAGTCTGCAGGCAGGGCTGGATCACACGGTCGCGCACATCCGCCTGCAATGGTGGCGCGACGAGTGCGCGCGCGTGGCGGACGGCAAGCCCGCTCACCCGCTGACCCGCAAGCTGCTGGCCGAATTCTCCGGCACCGCCGGCGATGTGCTCGGCGGGTTGGGAGGATTCGTGGACGTGGCTGTATGGGACCTGGCCACGGCCACCTTCGAGACCCGGCGCGAGCTACAGGGTTACTGCGACCGGTGGGCTGCCGCGATGGTGCTGCCTGCCGTGTCCCATGCGGCTCCGGAGGTTACCGAGCCCTGGCGGGCAATCGGCGCGGCGATGCACGAGATCCAGATGCTCGCCAACCTCGAGACGGACGCGCGGGTGGGCCGTGTGCGTCTGCCCCTGAGCGAGCTGGACCAGGCAGGCGTGAAGCCCGAAAGTCTGGTCGAGACGCCTCACTCTGCGCCACTCGCGGCTCTTCTGAGCGAGCGCCACGAGACGCTTCGCTCCCGGCTCGCTGACTCCATCGCAAGCCTTACGCCCACGGCTCAACCCGCGCTTCGAGGTCTGCTGGTGTGGGCTACCATGGCGTGGCGCCGCTCACGGCAATTGCAGAGTGCGCTGCCGGGTTCGCCGCGACCGCAACGCCTGGAGGCGCTTGCAGATGCCTGGCACGCGTGGCGCGCGGCACGGCATGCGTTGGCCGGCAGGCTGAGCCTGCATTCGAATTCGCATTGAGGACGCCGATTTGAGTTTCGACCCCCGCACCTACACGGCAAGTCCGACTGAGCTGACGGGCCGGGTCATCGCCATCACGGGCGCCAGCAGTGGCATGGGCCGCGCCGTTGCGCTCGCGTGTGCCGGCCATGGAGCCCAGGTGATTCTGATCGGCCGCAACAGCCGCAAGCTGGAAGCCGTGCACGCGGAGATCGAGGCCTCCGGTGGCCCGGAGCCCATCATTGCGTTGCTGGATCTGGAGAAGGCATTGGCCGCAGACTACGACCAGATCGCCACGGCGGTGCTCGAGCGGTACGGCCGCCTGGATGGCTTGCTGCACAACGCCGGCATTCTCGGGGCCCTGGCACCGATCGAGCATTTCGACGTGCCGACGTGGTACCGCGTCATGCACATCAACGTCACCGCGGCGTTTGCGCTGACGCACGTGTTGATTCCAGCTTTGAAGCGCTCGCAGGACGCATCGGTCATTTTCACCGCGAGCGCCGTGGGGCGCCGCGGTCGCGCCTACTGGGGTGCGTACGCGGTGTCGAAGTTCGCTATCGAAGGACTCTCCCAGGTACTCGCCCAGGAAATGGAAGGCTCGACCGCAGTTCGAGTGAACACGCTCAACCCCGGGCGCGCGCGGACACTGATGCGCCGCCAAGCCTATCCCGCGGAAGATGTGAATACGTTGCCGCTACCTGAATCGTTGACAGGCCCGTATATCGCGCTGCTGGGTCCGGGAAGCCGCGGCGTAACCGGTGGGGCTTTTGACTGTCAGTGAGGCGGGCCGGCGGCCCGGCGCGCGCCGCTGGCCGGCCGCGCGGTTGCGGGCCGCAGGCAGGCGTCCCGCTAGCCGCCTGGGCTCGCGGTCAATGCGTTCAGCTCCTCCAGCGTGACAGGTCGGAAGCGGCCGCGGCCGAGTGTGCGCTCCAGAGTCAGCGGCCCGAGCTTCGTGCGCAACACACGGCTGACCAGAGCTCCCTGACGCTCGAAGAGCTGACGCACATCCTTGCCGCTGGCGCCCCGCGCCTGCAGCACGTACCAGCGGTTGGCAGCTTCTCCTCCTGCGGGCTCGCAGCGCTCCACGGGCAGTGCACCGCCGCTATCCAACGCGCCTTCGAGTATCCGGTCGATCTGCTCGCTGCTCAATTCGCCCTTCACTCGAACGCTGAACTCGCTGGACAGCTGCCGCACGCCTCGCTGCAGGCGCGCCGCCAGCTCACCGTCAGAAGTGACCAGCTCGAGGCCACCGTCGATGCGGGGCATGGGACTCACCGCGATGAAGCGCCTCCCCGCCCTCCGGGGTAAACGGTCCAGCAGTGCCGCCGGGGCGTGGTCCTCCCCCTGCTCGCTTGTGAGAGGTTGGCGAAGATTCTCACCCGGCGAGCGGTGGCAGATGAACACCGACTCATCCGCTGCAGAGGCGGAGCGACGATGCACGACGCGGCCATCGAGGCGAATGTCATCAGCCGGCCCGGCACGAAGTCCAAGAGTAGCGATCTCACCGTTGACGGTGATGCGGCCGGCCCTGATCCACTCCTCTGCTTCGCGCCGGGAGGCCAGCCCGGCGCGCGCCAACAGCTTCTGCAGCCGTTCGGGCTCCGCCGCAGCGTGAGGTACGCGCAATGGCTTGTGACGACGGCCAACCCCGCCCCGTTTCCGGGCGCGCATCGGGTCAGTCGTCGCAGGCGGGTGGAGCGGCAACGAGCTCGCGCGAGCCGCTTCCGTCCGCCGACAGCTCGTCGTCCTCGCTGGCGTCATCGGCTTCCCCGGGGCCCGAATCATCGGCTTCCGCGAGATTCGAATCACTGGCTTCCGCGGGGCTCGACAGCATCGCGGAGTCATCGAGCACGGGCTCGTCGGCCGTACCTTCGGAATGCACTGCCTCCACCGGGGCGCCTGCCTCACCTTCTACGGGTGCACGCGGCAACTCGAGCTGCATGTTCAGCTCGCCCAGTGACTTCAACTGCGCCAGCGGCGGCAGCTCGTCGAGGCTGCGCAGGCCGAAATACTCGAGGAATTCCCTTGTCGTGCCCAGCAGCTCGGGGCGTCCGGGGACGTCGCGGTGGCCGACGACGCGCACCCAGTTGCGCTCCAGCAGCGTTTTGATGATGTTGGGGTTCACGGCAACTCCGCGCACGGCCTCGATCTCGGCGCGCGTGATCGGCTGCCTGTAGGCGATCAGGGCGAGTGTCTCCAGCAGGGCACGTGAGTACCGGGCCGGTCGCTCGGGCCAGAGCCTCGAGATCTCGTTTGCCAGCTCCCGCCGTACCTGGATCCGGAACCCCGCCGCGGTCTCCTTGATCTCGATACCGCGATCCGCGTACTCCTGCGCCAGCGCCGCGAGCGCGGCGCGGATCTCCTCCGTCTCCGGCCGACCGCTCTCCTCGAACAACTGAGCCAGCTCCGCCAGCTGCAGTGACTTGCCCGCAGCCAGCAACGCGGCTTCGATGACGTTGCGGAGGTATGACTCATT
>CAZLYG010000198.1:6991-9168 GCA_964563075.1 uncultured Steroidobacteraceae bacterium
GAGTGGGGGCCTCATCGGGCGATTCCGGCAAAGTGGCAGGGTCGGCGTCGACGCCATCGGCTAGAACGGACTCATCAGCCGCGGCGACCTCGTCGACGCCATCGGCCAGGGCAGACTCATCAGCCGTGGCGACGCCATCGGTACCGTCGGCCAGAACGGACTCGTTGGCTGCGGCTTCCTCTCCGGCGTCCGAGGTGCTCACGACGCGCAACTGCCGGTTCGGTGCAGCAGCGCGCACGTGCAATGGGGCGAACGGCTCGGCCTGCACGATATCGATCAAGCCCTCGCGCACGAGCTCCAGAATCGCCACGAAAGTCACGGTGATGCCCATCCGTCCCTCCTCGGGACGGAACAGATGGACGAACTCCACGAAACTCGATTCCTCCAGACGGGAGAGAATGTCGCCCATGCGCTCGCGCACCGAGAGGCGCTCGCGCTGGATGTGGTGGTGCGCGAACATCTCCGAGCGCACCACGACTTCCTTGAACGCGAGGAGCATCTCCTGCAGCGTGACCTGCGGGAGCAGGCGCACGACCTTGCGATCCTTCAGCTCGGCCGATGCCGCCCAGACATCCCGCTCCAGTCGCGGGAGCGTATCGATGTTCTCCGCGGCGCGCTTGAAGCGCTCGTACTCCTGCAGCCTGCGTACGAGCTCCGCCCTCGGATCCTCATCCGAGCCATCGCCCTGGGAGGCCGGACGGGGAAGCAGCATCCGGGACTTGATCTCCGCGAGCGTCGCAGCCATCACCATGTACTCGCCCGCGAGCTCGAGCTGCAGGTCCTGCATCAGCTCGATGTACTTCATGTACTGGCGGGTGATCTCCGCCAAAGGGATATCGAGGATGTCGAGGTTCTGCCGGCGGATGAGATACAGCAGCAGATCGAGCGGCCCCTCGAACGCCTCGAGGAAAACCTCGAGAGCCTGCGGCGGAATGTACAGATCCCGCGGCAGCTGCGTGACCGGCTCGCCATTGACCATGGCGAACGGCATCTCGACCTGCTCCGGCGCATGCTGCGCCGCGGCCGGCTCCTGCGGTGCATTCGACACGACGATTTTCAGCTCCGGCTTCACGAGGTACCGCGGTGGTATTTCAGTCAGCGCGAAGATGCATCGCGCGGCGCACTTCGTCCAGTGTCTGACGCGCAGCTTCGCGAGCTTTCTCGGACCCCTCGGCGACGATGTTGCGCACGAGCTCCGGATTCTCCTCGAACTCCTGCGCGCGCTTGCGCATCCCGGTGATCTCCTCGACGATTTTCGCAATCACCGGCTGCTTGCAATCCAGGCAGCCGATGCCCGCCGACCGGCATCCCTGCTGAACCCACTGCCGGGTGGGCTCGTCCGAGTAGATCTTGTGCAGATCCCACACGGGACACTTCTCCGGGTCACCGGGATCCGTACGGCGCACGCGTGCCGGATCGGTCACCATCGCCCGCAGCTTCTGAGCCACGGCGTCCGGCTCTTCCCGCATGCCGATCGTGTTGCCGTACGACTTGGACATCTTACGCCCATCGAGTCCAGGTACACGGGGCGTAGCCGTGAGAAGCACCTGCGGCTCGGGCAGGATCGTCACGCCACCGCCCTCCAGGAAGCCCAGCAGACGCTCCCGGTCTGCGACCGTGATACGCGTGTTGCTGTGTACGAGCGCGCGGGCGCGCTCGAGCGCCTGCGTGTCGCCCGTCTCCTGGAACTTCCGGCGCAGTTGCTTGTAAGTGGTGCTGTTGCGGCCACCGAGACTCTTCACTGCCCGCTCCGCCCGGGCTTCGAAGTCGGGCTCGCGCCCGTACAGATGATTGAAGCGGCGAGCGGCCTCGCGTGTCAGCTCCACGTGTGCGACCTGATCCTCACCCACGGGCACATAGGCGGCGCGGTAGATCAGGATGTCGGCGCTTTGCAACAGGGGATAACCCAGGAAGCCATAGGTGGCCAGATCCTTGCCCTTGAGCTCCTCCTGCTGGTCCTTGTAGCTCGGAACGCGTTCCAGCCAGCCCAGCGGCGTGATCATCGACAGCAGCAGGTGCAACTCGGCGTGCTCCGGGACATGCGACTGGATGAACAGCGTCGCAACACCGGGATTGAGGCCGGCCGCCAGCCAGTCGATGAGCACCTCCTTGATGTACTCCTGCAGCTTGGAGGTGTCCTCGTACCCGGTGGTGAGCATGTGCCAGTCGGCGACGAA
>CAZLYG010000199.1:0-9144 GCA_964563075.1 uncultured Steroidobacteraceae bacterium
AGCGCCAGGGCAGTGAACAGGAACCGGCTGACACCGTAAAGGAAGGTCACGGGGAAGAACACCACGGCCGTGGTCAGCGTCGCCGCCAGCACCGGAATCGCGACCTCCTTGCCGCCCCTTTCAGCAGCAACCTCGGGGCTTTCGCCCAACTCCATGTGGCGGAAGATGTTCTCCAGCACCACCACCGAGTTGTCGATCAGGCGCGAGAACGCCAGGGCCAGGCCTCCCAGGATCATCGCATTGATGGTGCTGTTACCCATCGACAGTGCGATGAAGGCCGCGAGCGCCGAGAGCGGGATCGACAGGAACACGGCCACGGTCGCCCGCATGCTGCCGAGGAATACCAGGATCATGACGCCGGTCAGCAGCAGGCCGATCGCACCCTCGTGGATCAGGTTCTCGATGGCGCTGCGCACGAACACGGACTGATCGAACACGACCGTCGCGATGAGCTGCTTAGGCACATCCAGCAGGTGCGAGACGCCCGCCTTGATCCCGTCCACCACGGCGATGGTGTTGGCATCGCCGCCCTGCTTCATGACAGGCAGATAAACCGAGGGCTGGCCGTCGATGCGCACGATGTTGTTCTGGATCTGCGCCGCATCCTCGGCCTTGCCGACGTCCGCCACCAGCACCGAAGCGTTGCCGACTGTCTTCAGCGGCAGGCGGTTGACGTCCGAGATCGCATTGATCTGGCTGTTGGCGTACAGGTTGTAGTCGTACGGGCCGATCTTGACGTCACCGGCCGGCAGGATGAGGTTCGCCTCGTTGACCGTGCGCACCACGTCCATGACGCTCAACTGATGCGCCTCCAGCTTCAGCGGGTCGACGTACACCATGATCTGGCGGTATTTACCGCCGAAGGGCTGGGGAACGGAGGCTCCGGGGGTGCTGGCAATCTGGTTGCGGACGTCGTACTGGCCCTCATCGCGCAGCTTCGCCTCGCTCAGGCCGGCACCCTTCAGGGTCACCAGGCACACCGGCAGGCTCGAGGCGTCGAATTTCAGCACGACGGGCGGGAGTGTCCCGGGCGGGAGCTTGCGCAGGTCGGCCGTTGCGAGGTTCGCGATGCTGGTGACGGCGGAGTCAGGATCGAACCCGGGCTGGAAATAGATCTTGATCAGGCTCACGCCCGGAAGCGAGCGCGACTCCATGTGATCCACGCCGCTCGCCAGAGTGAAGAAGCGCTCGAAGCGCCCGGTGATGTCCGTCTCGATCTGCTCCGGTGGCATGCCGTTGAAGAACGTGGCGACCACGACGACCGGAATGCGGATCGGCGGAAACAGGTCCACGGGCATCCTCACCAGGCTCGTCACGCCCACGACGCAGACGATCAGGCAGGCGACGATGATGAGGTACGGATAGCGAAGGGAGAACTTAGACATGGCTTTAGCTCGCGAGCGGCCGGCTGATCAGCTCTCGCAATTTCTCCAGCGAGAACCCCGGCGAGTTGCACAACGCGATCAGGGCGCGCTCGCGTGCCGAAATCCGCGCCGCAACCTCAGGAATCTGGGAGGCGATGCTCAGGGGCACAGACTGTACTCCGTGGATATCCCCGTGCAGCAGGTCTCCCGAGTGGATGGCGAGCCCCCCGACACTGACCGGCTCGCCGAACTCGATGACGTGCACATAGCCGTGGGAGACGGAAACGCTCCCGGCGAAATAGTGGAACCCGGCGGCGTTCGCTGCCGGGATGTCACGTACCGATCCGTTGGTGACGACACCTACGCAGTCAAGTGCACGCAGGATGTTCATGTGGACCTCGCCTACGAGCGAGCCCAGGCCGGTGCGCGTGGCTACGTCCTGCACCACCAGCACGCGCGGTGCCGGCACGCTGAGCACGTAGTCCCACCAGTCCGTGCGCTCCGGATACTCGCGATCGGCCGTAGGAGGCGCGGAGCCGCGAATCCGCACGGTCGCGGCGTAACCGACCATGGGAGGCAGGTCGGGAAACAGGCTGCGCACGCTGTGATCGACGAAGCCCTCGTTGCGCAGCCGCTCGTGAAAGGTCTCGATCACATTCGCGACCAGGCAGGAATTGAGGCCACGCAGCGCCATGAGCTGCTGCGCGGAGAGCAACGGCCGGCTCATTGCGCCACCAGCGGCTGGGTCAGCTGCGCGTCGACCTTCGCACCGACCGCAATCTGGTCGGGATTGCCGAGCATGACGCGGTCGCCCTCGCTCAAGCCGCTCAACACTTCATAAGCCGAGGCGGTCTCCATGCCGAACAGCACGGGACGCTTCTGCACCTCGTTCGCGGCGTCGACCACCAGTACCGACTTGGACCCGGCAGCCGCGGCCTCGATGGGAATCGCCAGCGCATGCGGGTGCTCGATGGTCCTCAGGGTTACGGTCGCGTACATGCCCGGAACCAGCTCGAGTGTCGGATTGGGCACCTCCGCCTCCACGGTCATGGTGCGCGTGCTGTCATCGACCTTGTCCGTGAAGCGCGCGATCTTTCCCGACAGCTCCTTGCCCTGGAGCGATTCCACGCGCACGGTGACCGGCTGGCCGATCTTGATGTCGCCCACGTAGTCGACGGAAACCGGGAAGTCGAGCCTGAGCAGGGTGTTGTCAGCGACGCGCACCAGCGGCATCGCCTGTGTCTGCGAAGTGGTGCCCGCCTGAATGAGCGCACCTGGATCTGCGAAGCGCTTGGTCACCACGCCGTTGAACGGCGCAGTGATGCGTGTATACCCCACCAGCGTCTCGTACTTACCCACATCCGCCTTGGCCGCCGCCAGGGCCCCCTCGGCGCCGGCATCCTTGGCCTCCGCCGTATCGAGGTCCTGCTGCGCGATCAGGTTCGGGTGCTCCTTGTTGACAGCCACCAGCCGCGTATAGGCCAGGTGCGCGTCGCGATACTCGGCATCCGCTCGCCGCAGCGCGGCTCGGGCGCTATCGAGCTCATCGGTGAGCTCCGGTACTTCCAGAGTGGCCAGCAGCTGACCTTCTTTCACCCGGTCGCCGATGTCGACATTCATCTTCTTGACGAAGCCCGACACCTTCGCGTGCACCTCCACGTCGGTGTACGGCCGGAACTCCGCCGGCAGGGAGATCGCCTTGAACAGGTCCTGGCGTGACACTTTGACCACGGCCACCGTCGGCAGCGCTGCCGAGTCGGCTCCTTCGGCGTTGGCCGGATGAGGCCAGGAGCGGGCCAGGATCACTCCTCCCACCAGGAGAACGGCGAATAGCAGACCGACAGCGAGCCGCGTACGCATGGGATTGATGCTCATATAGGTGGATGTGAGGAGGGGGCACTCGCCAGCGGCTGGCGCACCCGGAAACGACTACCCTTGCCAAGCACGCTGGAGACTTCGACCTGCGCGCCGTGTGCGGTACAGATCGACTGCACGATCGACAGACCGAGCCCCGCGCCGCCGCCCTCCCGCTCGTCGCGCGAGCGGGAGTCATCGACACGGAAGAAACGCTTGAAGACATGCGGCAGCGCCTCGGCCGGAATTCCGATTCCGTCATCGGCGACATCCAGCAACGCGTAGCCGTCCTGGTGGGAGATTTGCAGGCGGACGGTGCCGCCGCGCGGCGTGTATTTGATGGCGTTGTCCAGAAGGTTGACGATGACCTGCTTCAGACGGGCGCGGTCACCCTTCACGGTGATGCTTGGGGAGGCATCACACGTGACGGTGATGTTCTTGTCCTCGGCGAGCAGGCTCATCTGGTCGGCGGTGGTCGCCGCGAGCTCAGCGAGGGCGAACGGCACCCATTCCGCCTGAGCCTCGCCCGCATCCAGGCGCGACAGCGCCAACAGTCCTTCGACGATGCCGCTGAGCCGGGTCACCTCCTCCAGCATGCTTCCCAGGGTCTCGGTGGTCTGATCCTTCAGCTCGGGGTCCTGAGCCAGGCTCTCCAGACCGCCGCGCAGCACCGTCAGCGGAGTGCGCAGCTCGTGTGAGGCATCCGCGACGAACCGCTTGGATGTCTGGATCGCGTCCTCCAGGCGGCTGATCATGTGATTGAGCGACACTGACAATCTCTCGAGCTCATCGCCCGTGCGCACGACGGGAAGGCGGTCGCTGAGATTGTGTTGCGTGATCTCCTCGGCCTTGCGGGCAATGCGATCCACGGGTACGAGTGCCCTGCGCACCAGAATGAAGCCACCCGCAACGGCGACGATCACCGCGACCGGCAAGCCGACCGCGAGCATGAACAGGACGTCGTTGAGCGTGGCTTCGGTCCGCGCGGACGACACCCCCACCTCGACCAGATAACGGTGCTCGCCGACGCTCTGCGGCACGGTGGCAATCAGCAGAGCACCTCCGGCAACCGGCTGCCGACGAGTGAACTCGCGCGAGCGCGCCAGGGCGGGTCCCGGGACGCCGGAGGGTTCGAAGCTGCGATCTCGGGGAGTACCGGACGCATAGATGACATGCCCGTCCTCGCGCGTGACGCGCAGGAAGCGGTCGTTCGCCTCGGGGGAATAGAGACTCTCGATCTGGTTGGCGACCGCCGTCTCGCCCGTGCGTCCGATCGAGGCGACCAGGGTATCCGCGATCTGGTGGGCACGCCGGGCCTGGATGTCCAGCAGGTTGGACTCCAGGTAATGCCGCACCAGCAGGAACGTGAGGCTCCCCAGCAGCACGAACACGATCGTCAGCAAGCCGGCGTACCAGGTCACGAGGCGGAAGCTCAGCGACTGTGAGTTCATGTCTCTACGCTCTCGCCGAGGGAGTAGCCGACGCCGCGCACGGTGCGGATGAGCTTGCTCGGGAACGGATCGTCGACCTTGCTGCGCAGGTGGCGCACGTACACGTCGACGATGTTCGTCAGGCCCTCGAAGCTCTGGTCCCAGACGTGCTCAATGATCATCGTCCGGGAGAACACCCGCCCCGGATTGGTGGCCAGGTACTCGAGCAGCGCGTACTCCTTGGCCGTCAGCTCGATCCGGCGTCCCGCCCGCTTCACCTGCTGGGAGAGCCGGTCGACCTCGAGATCCCCGACCCGCAGCACGCTCGAGCGGGTGACCGGACCGCGGCGCAACAGTGCCTTTACCCGAACGAGCAGCTCGGCGAAGGCGAACGGCTTGGTCAGGTAGTCATCGGCACCGGCCTCGAAGTTGCGGACCTTCTCTTCGGTGGCATCCCGGGCGGTCAGGATCAGGATGGGCACCTTCTGGTTCTTGGTGCGGATGCGGCGCAGTACCTCCGTCCCGCCCAGGGAGGGCAGCATCAGATCCAGGATCACCAGGTCGTAGTCGTAGGCCTCGGCCAGCTCCCAGCCCGAGAGGCCGTCGTAAGCCGTGTCGACGGCGTAGCGCTCGGCCTTCAGGGCGCGCTCGATGAGCTCGCAGAGCTTCTTCTCGTCCTCGACCAGGAGTATGCGCATGGGGCTCCTACCGCTGCATGCCAGGAGACCACCCCGGGATTAAAGGGGGGCCAACCGCTCATTAAAATCCGTTCAGAAAGGCCCGCTTTTGGGCCGGGCCGTGCACCCCGTCAGCCTTGTTCAGCGTTGTCCCTGCGGACACTGCAACAAAACTGTCATTTGTCTGCACCTGAATCGTCATACAACTGACGCACAGTGTGCTCCGCCTTGCTTTTGCGTGACACGAGAGCCCGTTCAGACCGGATCCGCGCGTCGGCGCCGGTCGAAGGGACCACATGTGCGTCGCAGCTTGGTGGCGCAGGTTCTTGCGGAGGTCCGCGTGCTTTCGTGTCCTTCTCCAAAAACACGACAGGAAAGTACGAAATGACATCCATCCTTCCCGATTTGCATGGTGCTCCGGCTTCCAAGGGTCGCACGGGAGCCGCCGTTGCGCGCCGCTCGAGCATAGTGGCTGCCGCCGTTGCCGCGGTGCTGAGCACGGCCTTCGCACCGCACGCCCAGGCGCAAAGCACCGCAGACCAGTTGCAGACGCTGAAGGACCAGATCAATCGCCTGGAGCAGCAGGTCGAGCACCTGCAGGAGCAGCAGGCTCAGCAGGCCCAGACCCAGCCAGCCGCGCCGGCGGCGGCCCCGGCGGCGGCGCCTGCCGCCAGCGGCTCCGCGCCGACGGTGAAGGCGGGTCCAGTGACGCTGACCTTCGGGGGCTTCACCGCCATGGAAGGCGTTTATCGCGACAAGAATCAGACGGCGGACATCGGCTCGAACTACAACGGCTCGATTCCGTACGCCTACCAGACGAACGACCACATAGATGAGACGCGCTTCAGCGCCCGGCAGAGCCGGTTCTCGCTGCTGGCACAGGGCCCGAAATACGGCTCGCTCTCCGGCGAAGGCTATTTCGAGACGGACTTCCTGAGCGCCGGGGTCAGCTCCAATTCGGCCGAGAGCAACAGCTATACCCTGCGCGTGCGCCACTTCTATGGCCTGCTGCGCGACAGCGACTCGGACTGGTACCTGCTCGCCGGTCAGAACTGGAGCCTCGCCACGCTGTATACGAGCGCGCTATTGAATCCGCGCAGCGAACGCGTCCCGCTCACCATCGATGCGCAGTACGTCGTGGGGTTCAACTGGACGCGCAACTCTCAGCTGCGCTTCGTGAAGAACTGGGGCAAGGTGGCCTCTTTCGGCCTGTCGGTCGAGAGCCCGCAGGCTTCGTTCTACACCGGCTGCAGCGGTGTCGCCACGACGGCGCCCGCGGGCTGCGGCTCGGTATCGGCGCTCATCACCAATACCGGTGGCAGCCTCCTCAACAGCACGACCAACTATTCAATCGACTTCGCACCCGACGTTGTTGCCAAGCTGGCCTTTGACCCCGGCTACGGCCACTACGAGGTGTATGGCCTGGCCCGAGGCTTCCGCGACCGCTCTCCCGCCACGGCCGCCGGCACGAACAACACGGCGTGGGGCGGCAGCATCGGCGCGGGAATGATCCTGCCACTCGGGCCGATGCTCGAGTTCCAGCTGAGCGGGCTGGCGGGCAGCGGCAACGGCCGCTACGGCTCGGCGCAGCTCCCGGATGCGACGATCAAGTCGGATGGCTCGGTGGTTGCGATCAAGGAATGGCAGGCACTGGCCGGCTTCATCTTCAAGCCGGACCCCGCGTGGCAGTTCTACCTCTACGGTGGCGAAGAGGCAGCCAGCCGCACCGCCTACAACGTGGGAGCCAATGGCTACGGATACGGCAATTACGCGTACAACAACAGCGGCTGCTATTCGCTCACCGGCTCGGCGTCCACGTGTATCGCCAACACGCGCGCGGTTCAGATGGTTACGGCGGGCACCTGGTGGAAGGTCTACCAGGGTGACATCGGCAACTTCCAGATCGGCCTGGAGTACAGCTGGCTGGAGCGCCAGGCGTTCAGCGGTGTCGGCGGCGACCCCATCGCCAACATCGGCATGGGATTCTTCTCCTTCCGCTGGTACCCGTACCAGAAGTAACCCGCAACGCTCACACCGCCCGGCTTCGCCTCACGGCCGGGCCGGGCGGTTGGTTTCGGGTCAGCCGAAACGGCCGGTAATGTAGTCTTCGGTGAGGCGCGCGCGGGGGTTGGTGAAGACGCGATCGGTCTCCCCTACTTCGATCAACTCGCCCATATGGAAGTAGGCGGTCCGCTGCGACACGCGCGCGGCCTGTTGCATCGAGTGGGTCACGATGACGATGGCGTAGCTTGCGCGCAGCTCATCGATCAGATCTTCGATGCGTGCGGTCGCTACGGGATCGAGCGCCGAGCACGGCTCGTCCATCAGAATCACTTCCGGCTGGACGGCGATGGTACGAGCGATGCATAGGCGCTGTTGCTGTCCGCCCGACAGGCCGGTGCCCGGCCGTGTCAGCCGGTCCTTGACCTCGGTCCACAGCCCCGCCCGCTGCAGGCTGGTACAGACGATCTCGTCCAGGTCGGCGCGGCCGCGCGCCAGGCCATGAATCCTCGGCCCGTAGGCGACGTTCTCATAGATCGACTTGGGAAAGGGGTTGGGCTTCTGGAACACCATGCCGACGCGGGCGCGCAGCTGCGCCGCATCCTGGCTCCGGGCGTGAATGTCCTGGCCGTCCAGGAGAATCGTTCCGGTGACGCGCGCCCCCGGAATGGTCTCGTTCATCCGATTCAGGCAGCGCAGGAAAGTCGACTTGCCGCAGCCGGACGGGCCGATCATCGCCAGGACTTGCTTGCGGCCGACGTCGATGCTTACATTCTTCAGGGCATGCTTGGAGCCGTAGTAGACGTTGACGTCGCGGCTGGAGAATACCGGATTCTCGACGGTGACCTGACCGAGTGTACGGCCGCCCTGGGCGCGCTCCTCCGTGAGTGCGCTCGGCGCATGCACCCGGCCACTGGGCTTCAGATTGAGCCCGCCGTCGGCCGCAGCGATCCGGGGATTGGAGCCACCACCGGCGCCGCCATCCGAATCCGCTCTTCTGCGTTCCTGCACGGGCTCGTCTCCTGAGGTACTCATGGGCGGTGTGTGCTGCTGTTCAGCCGAACCGGCCAGTCACGTAGTCATCCGTGCGCCGGTTCTTGGGTGAGGTGAAGATCTGCTCCGTCGGACCGATCTCCGCCAGCTCTCCCATGTACATGAACGCCGTTACGTTCGACACGCGCGCGGCCTGCTGCAGATTATGCGTTACGATGGCGATGCAGTATTTCTCGCGCAAACTCTGCAGGGTCTCCTCCACGCGGAGGGTCGATATCGGATCCAGCGCGGCGGTCGGCTCATCGAACAGAATGACCTCCGGCTGAAGCGCGATGGTGCGCGCGATGCACAGGCGCTGCTGCTGTCCGCCGGACAGGCCTCGGCCATCCTCGTGGAGCTTGTCTTTCACCTCATCCCACATTGCCGCATCGCGCAGCGCAGCTTCAACCCTCTCGCTCAACTCCGCCCGCGAGATGCGGCGCGCCAGCCGCAGCCCAAAGGCAATGTTGTCGAAGATCGACATGGGAAACGGCGTGGCCTTCTGAAAGACCATGCCGACGCGAAAGCGCAACATCGCGACGTCGACGGTCGGTGCGAGGATGTCCTCGCCGTCCAGGCGCACGTCGCCTGCCGCGCGGTGCCCCGGATACAGCGCGTACATTCGGTTGAACACACGCAGCAGTGTCGACTTACCGCAACCCGACGGGCCGATGAACGCCGTGATGCTGCGGTCGTTGAGCGTCAGGTTGATATCCTTCAGGGCCTGCGCGCGGCCATAGAAGAAATCCAGATGACGGACCTCGAACTTCGCCCTGGGCGCCACAG
>CAZLYG010000200.1:0-9101 GCA_964563075.1 uncultured Steroidobacteraceae bacterium
GCCAACCTCTCGATATCCGAGACGATGTGCGAGGAGAACACCACGGCGCGTCCACCATCCGTGCACAGCTCGACCAGTTGCTCCAGAAACTGCCGGCGCGCCAGCGGATCGAGACTCGCAACCGGCTCATCCAGGATCAACAGATCCGGCCGATGCCCGAAGGCGAGCAGGATCGAGAGCTTCTGGCGCTCGCCGACCGACATGCTCTTGATGCGCAGCCGCGTGTCGATACCCCACTGCGCGCACAGGCGCTCGATCAGCTTTTCATCCCACTGCGGGTAGAACGAGGCGATCAGGCGCAGCTGGTCACGCACCGTCAACGGATCGAGCAGCTCATCCACCTGCGGCACGAATCCGATACGCCGCTTGGCAGAGCCGGGCAGTCGCGGACTGGCGTGGCCGAAGACCCGCACCTCGCCTTCGGTGGGCAGCGTGTAGCCCAACACCAGCTCCAGCAGAGTGGTCTTGCCGGCGCCGTTCTTGCCTAGCACGCCGACCACCTCTCCGGGCAGGACCGCGAAGGAGAGGTCCTGAATGACACGGTGTGCGCCGAAGGCCTTGCCCAGGTGCACGGCTTCGACAGTCGGACTACTCGGACTGAGCATGTGCGGTCTCCCATTTCCTGCGCAGCTCCCTGATGAGCTCGCCTTCGGTGAGCTGCAGTTGCTGTGCAGCGAGCACCAGCTGATCGAGCAACGGCTGCAGCTGCTCGAGGCGCCGCGCGGCGCTTGGCCGTGCACGCGGCTGGCTGGCGACTGTCATCGGCTTGCCGCGATTGCGTTCCAGCAGGCCTTCCGCCTCCAATAGCGCATAGGCCTTGGAGATGGTCATCGGATTCACCGCGTGCTGCAGGGCCAGCTCGCGCACCGAAGGTAACGCCGCGCCGGGCGCCAGCTGACCGCTGGCCACCATGCGCCGCACCTGATCCAGCAGCTGGCGGTAGATCGGGACTCCCGACTGCGGGTTGAGAATGAACATCGGCGCGTCGCCTTAGCGCATACGTGTATTATTACTCTAATACACAGGGGGCGCCCTGGCAACGTGCACTGCGTCGCAGTTTTCGCTCAGCTCTTGACGATCAGCGCAGAGCCGCTCTTGTCGGGCATCGGAATCGGCAGCTCCGGGAGGTCCGCGAAGAACTCATCCACGGCGCGGCGTGCGCCGGGCCATGCGTTGTAGTCGTGCACCAGCAGAATCCCGCGGCGCGCCAGGCGCGGATAGAAGAATCGCAGTCCGCTCAAGGTCGGATCGTAGAGGTCGGCATCCAGATGCACAAAGGCAAAGGTCTCCTCATGCAGCGCCGCCGGGATGCTCTCCGGAAAGAAGCCCTTGTGGAAGGCGACGGTGGCGGCCGGTCCGCCGACGAACTGCCGCGCCGCCTCCAATGAAGTGTCGGAGAACGCCCGTGTCGAATGTCCGAGCGCGCTCAATTCCGCGACAGAGCTGCGGTCCGTGAACCCTTCGAAGGTGTCGAACAGATGCAACATCCGCTCGGGCGCATAGTGATGGATCAGACGGGCCGTCAGCCCCCGGTAAACGCCCAGCTCCGCGAAGGCGCCGGCGACTTTCTGCTCGAGGATCGTCCGCAGCAGCAGCACGATCATGTCTCTGCGCGTGTTGTCGTGCGCATCCAGATCGCAGATCTGCCGCCCGGCGCGGTCACCCCGGGGGTAGAAACCGCCGGTCGTGTCGCTGAGGACAGTGGGCCAGTAAGCCTTGGGGTGGATGTCCATCTGGCCCTGCAGAAAGAAACTCGCTCCCTGCAGCCTGCGCGCCGACTTGCGCAGCTCGTTCCGCAGGAACAACGGGAAATTCTTGCGCGGATTGCGGATCAGCTTCCAGACTACGCCTCGCATCCTGTGTGCCCTCCGTCTGACCGTTTTTTCATATTCAACTGTTCAGCGCCAGCGCCCACGACACGGCGATCACCGCACAGGCGATCAGTCCGGCAAGCCACTGAGGCACACGCTCGAGCACGGCGGCAGGCCTTGCCAGCGAGGCAGCAGCGCCAGCCAACAGCCCGACCGCGAAACCCAGCACGTGCGCCGCCACGTCCACCGTCTGGCCCGTATCCACCGAGCCCGGGTCGTCGAGGGACTTGCCGCCGGTGCCCGTCCAGGCGAGCAACACCAGGCCGGCCACGAGGGGACCCCAACGCAAGGCCCAGCGTTGCCAGGGAGCCTGTCCCCTGCGCCACGAATAGCCTGACAGCAGGCCGAGCGCCGTAAAGACCGCCGTCGAGGCGCCCACAGCGCGATGCGCGGCGGGCGCGAGGAGCGCCTCCATCCAGTTGGCCAGACCCGCCCCGAGAACGACCAGCAGCCAGGCTCTGCCGGGCCCCATCAGCCGGGCGGCGAGATATCCGAACCACACACCCGCAACTGCGTTCGCTGCCAGGTGCGGGCCATCCAGATGGAGTGTCAACGCGGTCCACACTCGCCACCATTGTCCGGCGCGCACGCGTCCCGCATCCAGATCGCCTGTGTCGAATGCATCCAGACGCCACAGCCCATTGGCAATGACGAGCGCAATGGCGACGATGACGAGCACGTAGATGAGACTGCCCACCCACGCGCCGGAGTGCAGTTTGACCGCTGGCGGGGCCGGCCTGCGCTGGCCGAGGCGTTCGATCTCATAGCGGCGCAAATGGTCGAGCGCCGCTGGCGCATCCTGCGGCTCGACGAGCAGCGCATAACCCTCACCGTCTCTGGAGATGGCACTCCCGATACCTACCGCATGCAGCATGAACGCGCGCTCATCGCACGCGGCCAGCCGTCGCGAACGGTAGACTTCAACGCTCCGCCAGGCAGGATCCAGGTGCACTCGCGCCCCAGCTATCGGTACTGCGCTCCACGGCGGTCAGTATGGGGCCGGGCCGGCACGAATTCAGCCGGCCACGGTGGACACCCCGATGGGTCATGCTGGCCAGGCGGGAACACTGGGTGCATCATGAGCAGCCGCAACGGAGAACAATCACATGGTCCAGCGGTTCGGCGATCAGCACTTTTCCGGGGATTTCTTCGCTACCCTGCGTTTCGAGGGCGAGATTTTCGACTGCGAGGTGCAGGGTGAGATCCCGCGTGACATTCGCGGCACTTTCTATCGCCTGGGCGGGGATTGGCTGTACCCGCCGAAGTCCCCGATGGATGCGCCCTTCAGCGCCGACGGCTACATCTCCATGTTCCGCTTCTCGAACGGCCGCGTGGATTACAGGGGCCGCTTCGTGCGTACCCCGCGTTACCTGGCCAACCGCCAGGCCGGGCGCCAGCTTTTTGGCATCTACCGCAATCGTTCTACCGACGAGCCGGCGGTTCGCTCACTCAGCGGTACAGTCGCCAACACCACGCCGGTGATCCACGCCGGCCGCCTGTTTGCGACGAAGGAGGATGCGCGCCCCTACGAAATCGATCCACACACGCTCGAGACCCGGGGAGAATGGGACTTCCACGGCAAGTACAGCAGCCTGACCTTCACCGCCCACCCCAAGATCGATCCGGTCACCGGCGAGATGATCTGCTTCGGGTATGAGGCCGCGGGTGAGGCCTCGACCGACGTGTACGTCTACATCATCGACCGCGCCGGTCACGTCGCGCGCGAGATACGCCTGCAGGCCCCGTACGTGAGTGAGATGCACGATATGGCGATCACCCGCACTCATATCGTGCTGCCGATGTATCCGCTGACGACCGATAAGCAATGGCTGGCAGCGGGCAACACCCACTGGTACTGGGACGAGCGCCTGCCGAGCTATCTGTGCGTGCTGCCACGCGACGGCGATGCCAAGGATGCTCGCTGGATCAAAGGTCCCTCGCACGCAATGGTGCACACTCTCAACGCCACGACGACAGGCAATCACCTGGTCGTCGACGGTACCGTCTCGGATGCCAATCCCTTTCCCTTCTTTCCCAATCGCAACGGTGCGCCGTGGACTCCACAGACCGGTGGGTCCTCCATTCGCCGCTGGAGCCTCGACCTCGACTCCGGGCGCGAGGGCTGGGAAGAGCAGAATCCCTTCCCGATGGCTCCCGGCGGGCTGCCGCGCATCGACGACCGGTTCATTTCCATGCCGTATCGATACGGCTACATGGGCTACTTCGATCCCTCCCGGCCGATCGACCCGAAGCTCATGGCGGGCCGCGCGTTTCCGATGACCAACTGCCTGGGTCGCTATGACCTCGGCACGGGCAAGCTTGACACGCTGTTCGTCGGCAGCGACGGATCCCTGCAGGAAGCGACGTTCGTACCGCGGCGCGGGACAGCGACCGAGGGTGACGGCTATCTGGTCGGTGTCTATACCAACCTGGCTGCGTCCCGCTCGGAGCTCATCGTCGTCGATGCAGTGCGCATGCAGGAGCTCGCACGGGTCATCCTGCCGATGCGTATCAGCGAGCAGGTGCATGGAGCGTGGGCGCCCTACGAGGATCTGCCCTTCGACTCCTGAAGCCCTTCGACCGGAGCGCGCAGCACTCGTATATCATCTGCGCCGCTCGCTTCGTGCCTATCCGTTCAAGGACCGCCATGACCGTCCAGAAGATCCTCTATACCCTCACCGATGAAGCTCCAGCCCTGGCAACCTATTCGTTGCTGCCGATCGTTCAGGCTTTTACGGGTACCGCGGCAATTGCGGTCGAGACACGCGACATCTCCCTCGCCGGGCGCATTCTGGCGAACTTCCCAGACGCCCTGACCGAGCAGCAGCGCCAGCCCGACGATCTGCACGAGCTCGGTGAGCTGGCGAAGACACCTGCGGCCAATATCATCAAGCTGCCGAACATCAGCGCCTCCCTGCCACAGCTCAAGGCGGCGATCAGCGAGCTGCAGTCGCAGGGCTATGGCGTGCCCGACTATCCGGAAGAGCCCCGGAACGAGGCGCAGAAGCAGATCCGGGCCCGCTATGCCAAGGTGCTCGGCAGTGCCGTCAATCCGGTGCTGCGCGAAGGGAACTCGGATCGCCGCGTCGCCAACGCGGTCAAGCAATACGCAAAGAAGCACCCCCATTCCATGGGACCCTGGACGCGCGACTCCAGAACGCACGTCGCGCACATGAGTGGCGGCGATTTCTTCGCGAACGAGCAGTCTGCAGCCATCGAATCCCCCGGCGTCCTGAGGATCGAGCTCCGCGATCGCAGCGGCGCGACGACGGTTCTGAAGGACAATGTCAAAGTGCAGAAGGACGAGCTGATCAGCTCGACGTTCATGCACTGCGCCGCTCTGCGTGAGTTCTACGAAGCGCAGCTGCAGGAGGCCAAGGCGCAGGATCTGCTGCTGTCGCTGCACCTGAAGGCCACGATGATGAAGGTCTCCGACCCGATCATGTTCGGCCATGCGGTCGCGGTGTATTACCGCGATGCCTTCGAGAAGCATGCTGGCGTGTTCAAGGAGCTGGGTGTCGATCCGGACAACGGCATCGGCGACGCCTATGCGAAAATCAGAGCCCTTCCCGCCGCGCAGCGCGAGCAGATCGAGGCCGACCTCGAGGCGGCTTATGCGAAGCGGCCGCCGCTGGCGATGGTCGACTCCGCCAAGGGGATCACCAACCTCCATGTGCCCAGCGACATCATCATCGATGCCTCCATGCCCGCGGCCATCCGGGCTTCGGGACGCATGTACGGGCCCGACGGCAAGCTGCGAGACACCAAAGCCCTGATCCCCGACCGTTGCTACGCCGACGTGTATCAGGCCGTCATCGAAGACTGCAAGCTCCACGGAGCCTACGACGTGCCGACCATGGGTAACGTCAGCAACGTCGGCCTCATGGCGCAGGCGGCCGAGGAGTACGGCTCACATGACAAGACGTTCGAGATTCCTGCAGACGGCACGGTCACTGTCGTGGACAGCGCGGGTCGCGCCCTCACCCGTCACGAAGTAAGTAAAGGTGACATCTGGCGCATGTGTCAGACGAAGGACCTGCCGATCCGCGACTGGGTCAAGCTCGCCGTGAACCGCGCTCGCGCAACCGGCTCGACGGCGATTTTCTGGTTGGACGAGCAGCGCGCGTATGACAGAAACGTGATCGAGCGGACGCAGCGCTATCTGAAAGATCACGACACCACGGGGCTCGACATCAGGATTCTCTCGCCGGTGCAAGCAACGCGCGCCACACTCGAACGCGTGCGGGCGGGAAAGGACACGATTTCCGTCACCGGCAACGTGCTGCGCGACTACCTGACCGATCTGTTTCCTATTCTCGAGCTCGGCACGAGCGCCAAGATGCTGTCGATCGTCCCGTTGCTGGCCGGCGGCGGTTTGTATGAGACCGGCGCGGGCGGCTCGGCTCCCAAGCACGTCCAGCAGTTCCTCGCGGAGGGCCATCTGCGCTGGGACTCTCTGGGGGAGTTTCTTGCGCTGCAGGTCTCTATCGAGGATCTGGCGCGCAAAACCTCCAATCCAAAAGCGTTGTGCCTGGCACAGGCATTGGACGCCGCCAACGGCGTGTTCCTCGAGAATGACAAGTCCCCACTGCGCGATGCTGGCCAGCTCGACAATCGCGGCAGCCACTTCTATCTGGCGCTCTATTGGGCACAGGCGCTCGCCGCGCAGACGACCGACCCTGGCCTGCAGGCCCGTTTCCGCCCGCTCGCGGCGCGCTTGACTCAGGAGGAAGCGCGCATCGTCGCGGAGCTCAACGGTGCACAAGGCAAGGCCGTCGATATCGGTGGTTACTACCACCCCGACCCGGCGAAATGCGCCGCCGCGATGCGGCCGAGCAAGCTGTTCAACGCGGCGTTGAGCTCGCTCTGAGCAGGCCTGCGGCCGCGGGAACTGACCCCGGCCGCCAACTGATAAGCTCGCGGGCCTGGTTTCAGCAAACCCAAGGTTTCCGCGTATGAGCGAACAACCCGCGACACCCTCGGGAGAGACTCCGGAGTTCCCCGATCCGCGCAAGTCCCGGCTCGTGCCCCAGCTGCTCATGATGTTCCGCGCGCTGATCGGCTCGCCCGTGCGCAATACGCTGTTCATGCTCGGTGCCCTGCTGGTCACGGTCATCGGGCTCACCGCCTTCGGTCAGGTTCGCCTCAACAGCTGGAACCAACCCTTCTATGACGCGCTCTCGCACCGCTATCTGGATGGATTCCTGCACCAACTCGGTGTGTTTGCAGTAATCACCGCCGGGCTGCTGGTGTTGAACGTCGGCCAGCGATGGCTGACGGAAACCCTGAAGCTCAAGTTGCGCGAGGGACTGGTCGATGACCTGGTCGGCAACTGGCTGCAACCCATGCGCGGATTTCGCCTGGCCAACGCCGGCCCCATCGGGGTGAACCCGGACCAGCGCATGCACGAGGACGCGCGCCACCTCACCGAGCTGTCCGCGGATCTCGGCACCGGCCTGCTGCAAGCCGCCATTCTGCTGGGCATGTTCATCGGCGTGCTGTGGCGCATCTCGAGCAATTTCTCCATCGGCATTCACGGGCATGTATTCGCCATTCCCGGCTACATGGTGTATGCCGCCATCGTTTATGCAGGCTCGGCCTCGCTGCTGAGCTACTGGGTCGGGAAAGGCCTCATCACTCGCAACGCCGAGCGTTACCAGCGGGAGTCGGATCTGCGCTTTTCACTCGTACGCGTCAATGAGCATCTCGACGCCATCTCGCTGGCCCACGGGGAAGCCGACGAAGCACGGCGGATCAGGATCGACCTGGCAGCGGTGCTCGCGGCGACCAGGCGCATCGTGCTCGGACTCACGAACCTCACCTGGGTCACTGCAGGTTATGGCTGGTTCACGCTCGTGGCGCCGATCATCGCGGCTGCTCCCCTGTACTTCGAAGGCTCGTTGTCCTTCGGTGGTCTGATGCTGGCGGCCGGAGCATTCACGCAGGTGCAGTCGTCGATGCGCTGGTTCATCGATAATTTCAGTGTGATCGCGGACTGGCGGGCGACGCTGCTGCGGGTCGCTAGCTTCCGCCGCGCAACCGTCGAGGCGGAGACGCTGCACCGTACCGAAAGTCAGATTTCATTCCGGGAGGGCGACGCCGATGTGCTCTCCATTGAGAATCTGCAGATCGCCTCACCGACAGGGGCCACGCTGCTGCAGGAGAAGCACATCGAAATCAAGCCCGGTGATCGCGTCCTCATCACCGGAGAGGCCGGAACCGGCAAGACGCTGTTGTTTCGCGCGCTGGCCGGGCTGTGGCCGTGGGGCTCAGGTACCGTCACACGCCCGAAAGGCAAGAGCGTGCTTTATGTGCCGCGCACTCCCTACTTGCCACCAGGGACGCTGCGCGAAGTGCTCTGTTATCCGCAGGAGGGAAACAGCTTCAGGCAGGAAGACTTCGAAAGAGCTCTGACCCGCGTGAATCTGCAGCGCCTTGTGCCCACGTTGGATGCCGCTGGCCGTTGGGAACAGGCGTTGAGCGAGGATGAGGCGGTCAACCTCGTTCTCGCCCGCGCGCTATTGCACAACTACGAGTGGGTGGTGATCGACGAGATGCTCGATACGGCCGACGCCAACACGCGCGCTCTCATCACTGACATCCTGGCACAGGATCTGAAACACAGTGCCGTCATCCATATCGGCCGCCCGATGGCCGACGACCGCACATTCCGGCGTGTAGTGCATCTGATCAAGGACCCGACCGTGCGGCCGCTGCCTCGCAAGGGCGCACAGCCCCGGCAGTCCGGACGGCGCCAGCAGATCCGCGCGTAGTTCCTTCGAATCGCGCGACGATCCCGCTCACGGTAAGGGTCCTGCTCGCCGCGGAAGCCGCCCGGCCCCGCGTATCGACCGCGGGCGCGCTGGTCATGGAGCAATGACAGCGGGCACAGCGGCTGCTGCCCGGAGCAGCTAAATTGTCCAACGGCGGGCGCGGCGGGAGCACGAGCGGTGCAGGAGCTGAATTGGCGCGTTCCCCCGAAACGGCTTTTGTTGAACCTTGGGTTTGATGACGATGTCAACGTGCTAGCGTCGACCGCGTTAACGATTGATCCCGATGGCGATGGAAGCCATCGCTTGTTCCCGAGCCGGAGTGCTCGAGGCCAACAAGGAGTGACGCCATGCTGAGTGAATCCCGTAGAGCCCTGCAGCCGCTGCTGCTGCTGGCAGTCGCGCGCCCCGCCGTAGCGCACTACGTCTCGACGCCACCACCTGGAGCGGCGCCGCCCCC
>CAZLYG010000201.1:0-9085 GCA_964563075.1 uncultured Steroidobacteraceae bacterium
GATAAATCTGGCCGTGCTGCGTATCTCCGATCCCGCCGGTGCCACCGGGATCGAGCAGAAGATCGACTCGCAGTATGCGAACTCTTCCAACGAGACGCTCACGCAGTCAGAGCACGAGTTGGTGCAGGCGGAGGTGGCCAACTTCGGAGATATCGATACCGTCGCGCATCGGGTCGTTGCCGCCGCGTTCGTCGTGCTGCTGTTTTCCACTGGCGCGCTGATGATGCAATCCATTCGCGAGCGCACTCCGGAGTTCGCCGTCCTCAAAACGGTCGGCTACCCCGACCGAGGCGTGATGGCACTGATTCTGACCGAGACGCTGGTGCTCTGCCTCGTTGGAGCCGCCATCGGCCTGTGGGTCGGAATGCGCCTCCTGCCCGTCGCGCGCGAAGAGATCGGAACCGTCAGTGTTCCGCCGATTGTCTTCGCGATAGGTTTCGCCGTCGCCGTCATACTTGCGCTCGCGGGAGGCGCGACGGCCGCATGGCGCGGGCTGCGGCTCCGCGTGGCCGACGCGCTCGCCAACCGCTGAGGATCCGGCATGCATGCTGTTCGCCATATCTGGCTTCTTACCGTCGCCGCCGTCCGCAGCATTCCCGATCGGCTTGGAACCTCGGCGGTCACGGTGTTCAGCATTGCGACCGTCATGGGCGTGCTGGTGGCGATGCTCGCGCTGGGTCAGGGGCTGGAGCAGCTCGTCGGATCCGATGTCCGGGCGGACCAGGCCGTCGTCCTGTCGAGGGGTGCGCAGTCGGCCCTGCAGAGCTCCCTGCCGAAGACGATCCTCGATAGCATCATCGACAAGCCGGGGATCAGGCGCGACGCTGCGGGCAAGCCCATCGTCGCGGCCGCTGTCTTCATGTTTATCAATGCGGTAAATCGCCAGAATCAGCGCGGTACCGTCAGTCTCTATTCCGTCACTCCCGGATGGCGCGAGATCAATCCCGAGCTTCGGATCATCGCGGGGCGGATGTTCCGGCCGGGACTTCACGAGCTCATCGTCAGCGACCTGATGCGCCACCGCTTCAGGCACCTCGATGTCGGCGATGAGGTGCGAGTCCGGGGCACGCCCTGGAAGATCGTCGGCGCCTACCAGGGTAGCAAAGCCTTCGACGATTCGGTCATCGGCGATGCCGACACCGTACTTTCCGCATTTCCTCATTCGGCCTACAACGTCGTGAACGTGGTCCTCGAATCGCCGGCTGCGTTCGCAACGTTCAAGAACGCCGTGACGAGCGATGCGACGCTCATGGCGGATGTGAAGACTCAGGCCGAGGACAACGAGGCGATCCTCAAGCCGCAGATGCAGCTGCTGGATTTCATCAGCTATTTCATCGGCGGCCTGATGGCGCTGGGCGCGGTTTGCGGTGCGGTCGCATGCCTTTACGCAGCTGTCGACGCGCGTAGGGTGGAAATCGCCACGTTGCGCGCGATTGGCTTCAGGGCCATGCCCGTCGTCGTTTCGGTGCTGGCAGAAGGAATGCTGCTCGCGATCCCCGCGGCGCTCATCGGTGCCGGCGTTGTGTGGTATCTGTTCAATCAGCACATCGTGGTGGCGGGGGGAATTACCTTTTCGATGGCCGTCACGCCGCGCCTGGTCCTCATTGCACTCGGCTGGGCGCTTTCCATCGCGCTCATCGGCGGGATTCTTCCTTCGATCAGAGCCGCAACGGCCCCGGTTGCGAGCGCGATCAGGGCCGCCTGATCGTCATTTGAGTCGACTCATCAACCGCTTGAATCGCGGGTCGTCGCGCAGGCTGTCATAGTCCTTGTCGTTCTCGATCCAGTCGCGGTGGCCCCAGCCCTGAGCGACCGCACGCTCCAGTAAATCCAGAGCACGCTCCTTGTTGCCCCGCCGGGCGTGGAGACAGACGGCGTTCATGATCGCGCTCATGTCGTCCGGGTTCAGATCGAGTGCGCGCTGCGACCACTCCAGGGCACGCGCGTGCTGCCCGTCCATATCCAACGCACCGGATCCGAGGGATAACGTGCGAATGTCGCAAGGATTGAGGTCGATGAGCCGCTCGGCGCGCCGCACCGCTTCGCGATTGACTACTGTCGCTTCCTCCTGCCGCCCCAGCCACTGGAGCGACTGGGCCTGCAGCGCTACACTCTGGAAATCCTCGACACGCACCTGTGCGGCGCGGCCGAACAGGTCTGCGGAAAGCTCCAGGTGCCCGTTCGCAAACGCAGCGCGCGCAAAGTAGTAGTAGGCGTCGAACAGGTTCGGGTTGATACGGATGGCTTGCTCGAACGCCTGCGAGGCGCTCTCATAGCGCCGGGAGAGCGTGAATACGAACCCGCGAGCTGCGTGGGTCTCGGCCAGCCCAGGTGCGAGCTCGAGGGCGCGCAGGCTCGCGCTTTCCGCCTTCGCCAGATCCTCGGCGCGAGCGCCAAACCACTCGTGCAGCGTGGCATGCACCGTTGCGAGCCCCGCGTAGGCCGGCGCATAACCCGCATCGAGCTGAATGGCTCGCTCGAACATCGCGGCGCTCTTGAGGAGGTCCGGCTGTGTCATCCGTGGCAGATGCTGCCGTCCGCGCAGGTAGTATTCGTACGCCTCGGATCCGGTCCCGGGTCTGAGCAGGGCGGTGCGCTCGCGGCTACTGAGCATGCTGCCACGCAGATTCGTGGCCACTTCTTCTGCAATCTCGTCCTCGATCGCAAACACGTCCTCCACTTCGCGATCGAAGCGCTCCGACCAACGGTGATAGCCGGTCTCTACATCGATGAGCTGCACCGTGACGCGAAGCTGGTTGCCTCTCTTGCGCACGCTGCCCTCCAGCAGCGCTCCGACATTGAGGCGGCGGCCGACGTCGCGGACATCCAGGCCGGAGGCGCGGAACTGGAAGGACGCCGTGCGCGAGACGACACGCAGGCCATCCAGATGCGTCAGTACGTTGATGATCTCTTCGGCGAGGCCCTCGCACAGGTAGTCCTGGTCGCGCGCCGGGCTCATGTCCGCGAATGGCAACACCGCGATGGTGGAGATGCGCGGTTCGGGCAGGGTCTGCGCCGGCAGCTCCGTCAGGGGTGCGATGAACCGATAACCGCTGCGATGGCGCGTCTCGATGTAGCGGGGATTGCGGGGGTCATCCTGCAGGGCGCGCCGTAGCTCCTGGATGCAGGAGGTCAGCGCGTCATCGCTCACCACGGTCCCTTTCCACACCGTGTCGAACAGTGCCTGCTTGGCGACCGGCTGGTCATGACTCGCGATGAGCGCTCCGAGCAGCGCAGCGGCCTTGCGCGTGAGGCGCAGTTCCTGAGCGTCCGACCAGAGCTGGCCGCTGTCGCAATCGAAACGAAACGTACCGAACTGAACCACGCGATGCGCCATCTGGTCACTATCCCGGAACAATCCTGGAGAAATCCCGGCGCGGGGGCGGGACTGCGGGGCTGCCCGCCCGGTAGCCTTTTGACACAAGGTGCTCAGGAACACAACTGGAGGCACAACCGTGCTGCAGAAAACTCTGGCGCTCATCTATGGCGGCATCTGCTATGCCGCGTTTCTGGCGGTGGCCGTCTATGCTGCCGGCTTCATTGTCGGCGTGCTCACGCCAACGACGCTCGATGGCGTTCCTGGCCGCCCGCTGTCGCAGGCGTTGGCTATCGATATCGGGCTGTTGGCGCTGTTCGCTGTCCAGCACAGCGGCATGGCGCGCCCGGCATTCAAACGTTGGTGGACCCGCATCGTGCCGGAGTGGGCGGAGCGCAGTACCTACGTGCTCCTCTCCTCTGTGCTCATGGTCGCCCTGTTTGCCTATTGGGAGCCGATTGGTGGGGTGGTGTGGAGCGTTGCCGCGGGCGGGGGCGCGTATGTGGCCCTCCTCAGCCTGTACGCGGCAGGATGGGTCGTGCTGCTCTACGCGACCTTCCTCATCGATCACTTCGATCTGTTCGGTCTTGCGCAGACCTGGCGGCGCTTGACGGGCGCCGCGCACCGCGGGCCGCAGTTCCATACTCCCGGTCTCTATCGGCTGGTACGCCACCCCCTCTACGTGGGCTGGCTGATGATCTTCTGGGCAGCGCCTGTGATGACCTCGGCTCATCTGCTGTTTGCGCTGATGACTACGGCCTACATCCTGGTTGCGATCCGGCTCGAAGAGCGCGACCTCATCGACGTGTTCGGGGAGCGTTACGTCGAATACCGCCGCCACACACCGATGTTGATTCCCAGGTTCGTGCCGCGTACGCAGCGCCCGGGCGCCGAGGCGAAGCGGCTGCAGGGCTGAGGCAGCCATCGAGCGGCCAGGATTGCCCGATGACATCGGGCCCGCCGTAGCCGCACTGCTGACGGATGACAATCGCTGGATCAACGCGCAACGCATCGAGATTTCCGGCGGAATGTTCGTCTGAGCTCAGCGTCTCCGCTGGTAGTCATAGCGCACGAACCGCCAGGATTCGCCGTCGGGTGAACGGCAGCGTCGAGTCGATGCGGGTGCGTGGGTGCGGCATTCCCTTCATTCCCTGTAGCGAAAATCGATCAGGTAGACATTGCGGCCATGCCCGTGCTGGGCCGTCTTGAGCAGATCGACAACTCCCTTGAACCCGGAGCGGCGAGCGAGCTCCGGGGTGATGTCCCCGAGCGTCATCGGACGGACGGAGTGCACCTCGATGTATCCGGGCGGCAGCTTGTAGCGGCCGCCCACTTTGACGTGCGGGCGTGTCCAGATGCGCACGCTGCAGGTGATCTTCCCCTGTCGAATCGGCTCGCGCAGGTGCTTCGCAAAAACCATGCAGCCATTATGGACTTACCCCTCCGGGAGCGTCACTCCCGAGCCGCCCATCTCCCTGGGCATGTCCTTGAATTTTGGCTTCCCGTCGCGGATCGGCAGTACGCTTTCCTGGTAGTGCACGTGCACCCCAGGCTCGAAACGCAGCTGCGGCAGCATTGCCGCGTAGACATCGACGAGCCCCAGGGGCGGATGATCCGTGAACAGGTGGCCGCCGCACTTCGTGCACCATTTGCGATAGCTGACCGGTGTCTTGTTGTGAGTGCCGATGCTGGCGGCGCCCCGGGTTACCTTCAGAGCCTCCGGCTTCCACAGGGTGAAGGCATTGACCGGGCCGGCGGACCAGTGCCTGCAGGACTCACAATGACAATACCCCATGCCCTCAGGCTGTCCGGAGACTTCGAACTGGACCTCGCCGCAGAAACAACGGCCGGTGTAGGTGTTGGCGGTGCTCACGAGAGATTCTCCCGATGATAAAGTGTTTAGCCGCTATCGCGCGGATGGGAGATACTCTAGTCATCGTTTGTCGAAGCCGGAATGACCGTGCGTCCAACACCCTTGCTCGATAGTCCACGGGAGGGCTGATGGATACCTTGTCGGAAGTACTGCGGGCCGTGCGCCTCACGGGCGCCATCTTCTTCGACGTACACGCTTCAGAGCCCTGGGTGGCGGAGACGCCCGCCGGAAAGACCGTCGTCGCTGCGATGTTCCCGGGATCCGAGCACCTGATCTCCTATCACGTCATCACACAGGGAAGCTGCTGGGCATGCGTCGAGGGCGAAGAGCCGATGAAGCTGTCGGCCGGTGACGTCATCGTGTTGCCGCACGGCGATACGCATGTGCTTTCCAGCACTCCGGGATTGCGTCGCCGTCCGGACATGTCCATGTACCGGCACCCTGCGGATGGCCGACTGCCTGTCACCATCTCGGTGGGCGCTCAGCAAGGGGAGTCCGCACGCTTCGTGTGTGGGTTTCTTGGGTGCGATGCGCGGCCCTACAACCCGCTCCTCAAGGCTCTTCCACGCGTGATCCGGGTGACCGACCCTGTCGGGGGCGCGTTGGGAACGTACGTTCAGTTCGCGCTGGCCGAGTCGAAGGAGCCGCGCCTGGGCGGGCAGGGCGTGCTCGGCCGTCTGAGCGAGCTCATGTTCATCGATGTCGTGCGGCGCTACCTGGAGTCGCTGCCCGCCGATCGCACGGACTGGCTCGCGGGGTTGCGCGATCCTCTCGTCGGGCGTGCGCTCTCCGCGTTGCATCACGATCCTGCGCGGGCGTGGACCATCGGATCGCTGGCGCGTCACATCGGGCTGTCACGATCGGCCCTGGCAGAGCGTTTCTCGCAGTTCGTCGGCCAGCCGCCCATGCAGTATCTGGCGAACTGGCGCATTCAGCTCGCTGCCAGCCAGTTGCGTAGCGGCGTCGACAGCGTCGCAGTGATCGCGAACCGCGTGGGCTACGACTCCGAGGCGGCGTTCAGCCGCGCGTTCAAGAAGGTCGTCGGCACTCCGCCCGGCAAGTGGCGCGCCAGGACGCTTTCGACTGGATGAGCAGTCCGACTCGGCTAGCATCGCCGGTGTCGACCGCTGCAGCGCTGGCTAGCGGGCGTCGTGGAATATGATCCCCAGCGTGTGCCTGTGCCCGGAGCGCACGCGGCTCACACCGTGGCGCAGCTTTACTCGATAGATCCCGCGCGTGCCCTGCACAGGACGGGAGTCAACTGCGAACACTACGGCATCGCCTTGCCCCAGGGGCACTACCTCGGCGCGCGATTGCATTCGCGGCCGCTGTTCCGTCATCACGAATTCGCCGCCGGTGAAATCGCTCGCCGGATCGGACAGCAGAATGGTTAGCTGCAGCGGGAACACGTGCTCGCCGTAGAGGTCCTGGTGCAGGCAGTTGTAGTCACCAGCGGAGTACTCGAGGATCAGTGGCGTGGGGTTGACTTGGCCCGCGGAATGACAGCGCTCCAGAAACTCGGCGTGGCCGGCCGGATAGCGCACGTCGCTGCGCAGCAGCCCGCTCCAGCGGTTTGCGATGGTGGCCAGCTGCGGATAGATCGAGCTCCGCAGCTGCGCCACGACCGGTGGCAAGGGATAGCGGAAGTACTTGTATTCGCCCCTGCCAAAGCCATGGCGCTGCATGACGACCCGACTGCGATACAGCCGCTCGTCCGAGTACGCTGCGCACAAGGCTGCACACTCCCGGGATGTCAGCAGTCCCGCCACTGTGGCGCAGCCATAGCGGTCCAGATCCTCTGCGATGTGACTCCAGTCGAGCATGCACGGCAGTGTATTCGACCTGCCACGTACGCTACATTCCGATTCTTGCTTTTGCAGGATTCCCCAGGATGCCCAGCGACACCGAGTTCATGCGCCAGGCGCTCGAGCAGGCTCGCCTCGCACAGGCGCGAGGGGAGATTCCGGTGGGCGCTGTGTTGACCCGCGGGGATGAGATCATCAGCTCA
Organism: uncultured Steroidobacteraceae bacterium; assembly: GCA_964563075.1. Taxonomy (GTDB): domain Bacteria; phylum Pseudomonadota; class Gammaproteobacteria; order Steroidobacterales; family Steroidobacteraceae; genus 13-2-20CM-66-19. The sequence goes on from CAZLYG010000201.1 coordinate 7,198, forward strand.
GGCGCGAACTGCCCCATATCCAACCACGACCCCACGGCTCACGCGGAGATCGAAGCTTTGCGAGCGGCAGGGCGTGCGCTCGGTTCGTATCGGCTGACAGATACGACGTTGTACGTCACGCTCGAGCCTTGCGTGATGTGTGCTTCTGCGATCGTTCACGCACGCGTACGCCGAGTTGTGTTCGGAGCGTGGGATCCGCGCGCCGGCGGTATGGGCAGCCTTGTCGACGTGCTGGCTCTACCGGGCTTGAATCATCGCGTCGACGCGTTCGGCGGAGTGCTCGCCGAGGAATGTGGCGCACTGCTGCGAAGTTTCTTCGAGCAGCGCAGGAGCTGAGCCCGCTAGTTGCCACCATGTGCCCACGGGGGCGTGTTGTCCACGACCGTGGACTCGCTCGCTACGGCTTCGCCGGGCTGCCACTCCAGCAGCGTCAGGTATCGCTGCACCCGATCGACGAATTGGACCGGTTCCCACCCGCGGGCGTAGCCGCGCTTGGTGTTCAGGAACCAGCGCTCCTGGGCCAACAGAGGCAGGCACTCACGGACATCCTTCCATGAGTCGGGGTTCTTTCCGCGCGCCTGCGCGATGATCCGTGCGTCTTCGAGATGGCCGAAGCCGACGTTGTAGGCGGCGACCGTAAACCAGGTGCGATCGGGCTCCGGGATTCTATCGGGGACTTTCTCGCGCACCTCCGCAAGGTAACGAGCCCCGGCAAGGATGCTCTGCTCGGGATTCGTCCGGTCGTGGATGCCCATCGCGTCCGCCGTGTCGGAGGTGAGCATCATGACGCCCAATGCGCCATCCGCGGACTCAGCACGCGGATCCCACTTGGACTCCTGATAGCCCACGGCGGCCAGCAAGCGCCAGTCGAGTCCGCTCTGGTTCGCGGCCTCCTCGAACATCGGGCGATAACGGGGCAGGCGGGCGGTCATGTTCCCCTGGAACTCGCGGGATTCCTCGGTGGCGAACGAACGCGTATCACCGGACTCGCGCTGCTCGAGCCTCGCGAGGCGCCCGCTGGCGCGAAATGCCTCGAAGAACCGGTTCACCGCCCGCACCAGATCGCGCGCGTTGTGCTCCACGACCCATTGCACGGGGCGGCTACTGGCCAGAGCGAAGCCGACCTCCACATTCGGATACAGGTGGTGCGCGAACGTGTACTCGCGGGCATCGATCAGGGCGAAGTTCGCCTCACCCGAGTCGACGTCCTCGAGCGGGTCGGCGGAGGTGGGCGCCGTCTCGACCCACTGCAGCGTCGGGGCGACCGTCCTCTTCATCCTTTCCAGGATCTGCTCCTGGGGGCTGTCGGCCCTGACCGCCAGTCGTGCCGATTCCAGCTGCAGCGTGCTCCGCGGCTTCAACGCCCCCTCCCGATAGACCACGAGCTGCGGAATGCGGCCATAGGGTGCGGCCGGATCGCCGGCGGCACGCCATTTCTCATCGGGTGTGATCTGCGCGGCTGCGATGTCCGCCCGCCCGGTGACCAGGGCCTCGCGCATGGCGTCGTCATTGGGAACTGGATAAATGACCAGTTTGACCCCCAGCTGCCGTGCGAATTCGCGCGCGACCTCGAACTCCAGCCCGTGAGCCCCCTGGGCGCCCAGGTAGTAGCACGTCGGGATGTTCAGGGTGACCACCTTGATCTCGCCACGCGCCCGGATCCGCTCGAGCGCGGAGGGCTGCGAGTTGCAGGCCGCCAGCCCCAGAGAGACCAGAGCCGCCGCGGTGGCCAGAGCTGCAGGGAGCCGTCGGGAGCCTCGGAGCAGCAATTCGAACCTCACCTTTAGGGAAAGGGCTTGGGCTAGAATACCAGTCTCGCCCCCTGGGTACGCTGGAGAGGTACCGAAGCGGTCATAACGGCGCCGACTCGAAATCGGATGGTCGGGTA
>CAZLYG010000202.1:0-9065 GCA_964563075.1 uncultured Steroidobacteraceae bacterium
AGGGCCGAAATTGTAGCGTCCCGGCTCATCCGTTCGATGCTCTCGCCGCATCTTCGTTTCCGTGGGGTTTCAGTGCCCCCGCAGCCCGGGAACGCCCACCTGCAGGCCCGCGCAAAATTCTTCACTGATATGGCTTGACACTCATCTAGTGTTGTAGTCAAATACATCACCAATGAAGGGGCACACTGGGCAGCCCCCGAAGAGGAGACGAGGAGAAGACCATGAGCACCGTGAATACCGCTGTTAAGTCATTGATTTGCGGCTTTGCCGCCATCCTGGTGACCTTGACCATGAGCTGGAGCGTAGTTCACTCCACCGCGACCTCCCCCTGGGCCTCCGAGGGGGCAGTCGCTCACCCTGCGGTGTCGCGTGTGGCGCTACAGGCTCGGCACCAGTGGTTCGGTCAGCCAGCGCCGGCTGTTTTGGTAGATTAGTCCGCTGGTACACCGACCTTGAGCGCAACCGGAAATTTGATGGATCCGCAGTGGGACGACAGCCTGCCCATTTACCGGCAACTGCGCGACCGGGTGGTGGCGATGATTCTCGAAGGCGTCCTCAAGGAGGGCGACCCGCTACCCTCGGTCCGCAGCGTGGCGGCCGAGTTCCGGCTGAACCCGCTGACCGTGCTCAAGGGCTACCAGCAACTCGTGGATGAACAGCTGGTCGAGAAACGCCGCGGCCTCGGAATGTACGTCAGCGATGGCGCCCGCAAGGCCCTGATGAAGGACGAGCGCCAGCGCTTCCTGGAAGCTGAATGGCCCAAGGTGTTCGCCACCATCCAGCGACTGGGTCTGTCTGCAGAGGATCTGTTCCGCGCCGGCGCGCCCTCTCCGGGGACACCGTATCCGACACAAGGCAGCGCCGGGGGCCCGGCACCAGCGCAAGGCAACGGCAATGACCACGATGATTGAAGCTCGAGGCTTGACCAAGTCCTTCGGCGACAAGCGGGCGCTCGATGGTGTCAGCTTCACCGTCGCACCCGGCCGGATCGTCGGCCTCATCGGCCCCAACGGCGCAGGCAAGACAACCGCGCTCAAAGCCTTGCTCGGCCTGACCCCGTTCGAGGGACAGCTGCACGTGCTGGGTCGCGATCCCCGTTCGCGGCGCGACGAGCTGATGCGGGATGTGTGCTTCATCGCCGACGTCGCCGTGTTGCCCAGGTGGCTGCGGGTCAACCAGGCCGTGGAGTTCGTCGCCGCTGTGCACCCGCGTTTCGACCGGGCGCGTGCCGAGCGCTTTTTGAGCAAGACGGACATCCGCCCCAGGAGCCGTGTGCGCGAGCTCTCCAAAGGCATGGTGACTCAGTTGCATCTCGCCCTGATTCTGGCGATCGATGCCCGCCTGCTGGTGCTGGATGAGCCAACGCTCGGCCTGGACCTGCTGTACAGGCGGCAGTTCTACGACACGCTCCTGAATGACTATTTCAGCTCCGAGCGCACCATTCTCCTCACCACCCATCAGGTGGAGGAAATCGAGAATCTGTTGAGCGATGTTCTGTTCATCAATCAGGGTCGGGTCGTGCTCGACAGCTCCGTCGAGGCTCTGGGGCAGCGCTACGTGCAGCTCACGGTCGGCCCGGAAGCGCTGGCCGCTGCCCGCCTGCTCAAGCCGTTCTACGAGCGGGAGATCTTCGGTCGTACGGTCATGTTGTTCGAAGGACGCTCGCCGGAGGAGCTGGGCAAGCTCGGTGAGCCGCGGACCCCATCGATTGCGGATCTCTTCGTGGCCAAGATGCAAGGAGCCGCAGCATGACCGATGTCGTTGCCGAAAGCGCTCTGCCTGCGGACCACGTGGCGTCCCCTCCTGCAACGATCCCGACGTGGCAGGTGGTGGTGGCACTGATCCGGCGCGAGTTCTGGGAGCATCGCCAACTATGGCGGGCGCCGCTGCTCACCGGTGCGCTGATGGTGCTCGCCACCGGCTTTGCGCACTTCGGCAGGAACACGTATGGGCCGCTGCCCGTTTTCGGGCCCGCCGGGTCAAACGCCGGTGCTCATGCCGTGGGCGTCATGATTGCCTCAGCACGGCAAATCGGGGCGTCGGTGCCGCTGTATCTGGCTGCCGTCGTGACGCTCTTCTTCTATCTGCTGTCCTCGCTCTATGACGAGCGCAAGGATCGCAGCATCCTGTTCTGGAAGTCCCTGCCCGTCTCGGACACCGTGACGGTACTTTCGAAGCTGCTCGTTGCGCTCGTGATCGTCCCGCTCGGCGTGTTCGCCGCAGCGGCCGTCGCGGATGTGCTGGAGCGGTGGGTCTGGGATATCCGCTATGCGATGGGTCTGGTGGGCGGCCCGCAGTTCTTCTGGGATACCGTCACATGGCTGAAGGTCGAAGCGTTCACGCTGCTGGTCATGGCGCTGGCCGTCCTGTGGTACGCGCCGATCATGGCCTATCTGCTGGTGGTCTCGGCCTGGTCGCGGCGCAATCCTTTCCTCTGGGCGATCCTGCCCCCGGTGATTCTGAGCGTGGTCGAGCGCGTCGCCTTCGGAACCCGCTACATCAATGACTTTCTGCTCTACCGGGCAGGGGGTATCTGGTACGACCTCTGGAACAACTTTCGCGGCAACATCCCTGCCCCGGGCACCTCGTTTAAACAGAACACCTTCCCCTCGGTGTTCGACGTGGTCAGCTTCCGCGATCTGTTCATGAACACTGATCTGTGGCTCGGGCTGATTGCAGCCGCCGCTCTCGTGTACGCCGCCATCCGCATGCGCCGCTATCGCGACGACACCTGACCAGGGCGATAGATCGCGGTGATCGGCACGATCTGAACAGGCAATTGGGCATTCTCCCGACACCCGGGGACAATCGCTCCAACCTTTCATGTGGTGGAGAAGCCCATGTACGATACACGCAACGATCTTTCCTCGGACACGCGCACGCGAGTCGTCGAGCTGCTGAATGCGCGGCTGGCGGATGCGATCGATCTGGGCACGCAGGCCAAACACGCCCACTGGAACGTGAAGGGACCGAGCTTCATTGCCCTGCACGAGCTGTTCGACAAGATCGCGGAGAGCACGGAAGATCACATTGACGCGCTCGCGGAGCGGATCACTGCACTGGGAGGCACCGCGCACGGTACGATCGCTGCCGTCGCGAAAGCGACCAGCCTCAAGCCCTACCCCAGTGGCATTACCGAGGGACTGCAGCATGTGGATGTTCTATCTGCAGCACTTGCCGATTTCGGTGCCAAGGTGCGCGCCGGAATCGACCAGTCGACCCGCCTGGGCGATGCGGATACGGCTGACCTGTTCACCGAGGTGTCCCGCGAGTCCGACAAGAGCCTCTGGTTCCTCGAGGCACATCTGGCAGCCAAACGCTGACAGGTCGGCGGGGAGGGCCGGACAGGCTTGAGCACCCTCCTCGATGTACAGCGAGGAGAGGGCAGCCTCGAGCTGCAGCTCTCCGGCGAGTGGCGGGCTCTGCAGATGCCCGAGATCGACGCGGCACTCGCTGCGCTGGATCTCTCAGGCGTTCGCAAGGTAGTCATCGTCGCGGATCGTGTCGCCGCGCTTGACCTGTCCGGCGCGTGGCGCCTGCGGGAGCTGCTGCGGCAGCTGGCCTCGCAACAGATCGAGGCGACTTTTCGCGGCGCTGAGCCGGATCAGCTGCGGCTGATCGACGCGACGCTGGCGAGAGAGGTACCCTTCGGAGGCGCGGCCGGTGTCCCGCACACCGAGACGCACCTCGAGGAGGCTATCCGGCGACCGCTGATCGATATCGGGCGCGGCTCCATCCGTCTCGTGCGCCACCTGCAGCAGGGACTGGCGTTTCTGGGCCGCGTGTCAGTCACGTTCGCGTTCGCTCTCCTGCGTCCGCGCCGGCTCCGCCCGATTTCGATCGCGCGCCATGTCTATGACACGGGTATCACCGCGATCCCGATCGTTGCGCTGATCGCCTTTCTCATCAGCGTCATCATTGCCTACATGAGCGCTCAGCAGCTCATCAGCTTCGGCGCGACCATCTTCGTCGTCGACCTGGTCACCATCGGTGTGCTGCGGGAGCTGGGAGTACTGCTGACGGCTATCATTGTCGCCGGACGCTCCGGAAGCGCGTTCGCCGCCGAGATCGGCGCGATGCGCCTCAACGAAGAGGTCGATGCGCTGATTGCGACTGGCGTGGATCCTTTCGAGGTTCTCGTCCTGCCGCGCGTGCTGGGCCTGATCATTGCGCTGCCCCTGCTCACGGTCATCGCCGATATCATCGGGCTCATGGGGGGCGCGCTGCTGTGCCGTTTCCTGCTGGACATGCCCCTGACTCAATTCGTCGATCGGGTGAACGAGGCGATCGCTCCGACCACGTTCTGGGTCGGCATCGTCAAGGCGCCCGTATTCGCGCTCGCGATCGCATTGGCAGGTGCCTACCGTGGCATGCAGGTGCGCGGCTCGTCGCGGGAGTTAGGTCGTCTCACCACCGTGGCCGTGGTGCAGTCGATCTTCCTCGTCATCCTCGCAGACGCTGTGTTCGCCGTTCTGTTCCTCGAGCTGGACATATGAGATATCCGGTCCTCGAAGTGCGCGGACTCGTCAACCGGTTCGGTGAGCAGGTGGTGCACGATGGTCTCAACATGGAAGTACGCGAGGATGAGGTGTTCGGCATCGTCGGCGGCTCGGGTGCAGGAAAGTCCGTGCTGCTCAGGAGCGTTCTGGGTCTGCGGCGGCCCCAGGCCGGCGTGATCCGCATCGAGGGAAGGGACATCACGCAGATGTCTGCGGCGCAGCTGCGCACGGTGAAAGCGCACTATGGAGTCACTTTCCAGGAAGGCGCCCTGTTCTCCTCTCTGACGGTGCTGCAGAACGTGCAGCTCCCGATGATCGAGCATGTCGATCTGGCCGCGCACGAGCTCGATGAGCTGGCAATGCTCAAGATCCGCCTGGTCGGGCTCGATCCGGACGCGGGCCGGAAGCTGCCCGCTCAGCTCTCCGGAGGGATGGTCAAGCGGGCGGCGCTTGCCCGGGCGCTGGCGCTCGACCCGAGGCTGCTGTTCCTGGATGAGCCAACGTCAGGGCTCGACCCCATCAGCGCCGCGGAATTCGACGAGTTGGTGCTGTATCTGCAGAAGCAGCTGCGCCTGACCGTTGTGATGATCACCCACGACCTGGACACGATCTTCCGTACCTGCAATCGTGTCGGCGTGATCGTCGACCGGCACATGGAAGCAGATACGCTCGAGGGGATCGTGGACAATCCACATCCGTGGATTCGGGCTTATTTCCACGGCGAACGCGCGCGTACGCGCCTGGAGCATCCGCATGGAGCGTGAAGCAAACTACGCTGCGGTTGGTGCCTTTGTCCTGATCGTCGCCCTGATCGGCGCCCTGTTCGTGTACTGGTATTCGGACACCCGCGAGCACCGCAGCTATCAGCGGTACGAGATCTACTTCGACGGCAGTGTCAGCGGCCTCGCTCGGGGCGCCGCGGTGCGCTACCTGGGAGTGGACGTCGGCCGCGTAGTGACCATGCGCGTCGATCCCCGGGATGCCGGCCGGGTCCAGGTCATCGCCGACATCGACTCCACGGCGCCGGTATCCTCGGCGACGGTCGCGGAGCTGTCGCTCCAGGGAGTGACAGGCCTGCTGTACATCGATCTGCAGACGGTGCGCGACAATCGCCAGCTCATCCCGGCCGTCCCCAGCGAGAAGTACCCCGTCATTCGCTCGGCGCATTCCGGATTCGACGTGTTCCTCGCCAGCCTGCCGGAGGTCGTGGCTTCCGCGGGCAAGGTCATCGAGCGCGCCGGGCGGCTGCTCAACGATAACAACATCGATTCGCTGTCACACTCGTTCGCCAACATGGAGAAGGCAACGGCCGAGCTCCCGGATACTCTGCGCCAGGTCAACTCCCTGGTACTCGATCTGCGCAGCGCGGCGAAGCAGCTGGCCGCTACCGCGGACAGCACGCACTCGGTCGTGCAATCGGCCGGGCCGGAGATAGTAGCGGCCGTGCAGCACGCGCGCGTCGCCGCGGACCGCCTCGCCGAGGCCACCGGAGAGCTCGATCGGATCATTGCCGACAACCGTCAGGACGTCCGTTCCTTCACGCGCGAGGGGCTGCCGGACCTGGAGCGGTTTCTGCGCGAAGGGCGCGCCGCGGCGGAGCAGATTCAGGAGCTGTCGCGCAGCCTGCGCGAAAATCCCTCCCAGATCCTCTACCAGCCACCCGAACGAGGCGTGGAGATCCCGCGATGATCAGACCAGCCGCCGCGATCGTGCCGCTGCTCTTTCTTGCCGGCTGCTCGGGACTGTTGCGCAGCAATGCCCCGGCCGAGCAGGTGTATTACCTGCGCGCCAGGATGGCCCCGTCCGAGCCTGCACAGCCGGCCAATGCCGTAGGCAGCGGCGGGCAACGGCAGGTCGCCAACCTGCCCTCGATCCGCGTTGGCCGGCCGGTGCCCGGTCCGGGGCTGGACTCTTCGCACATCGTGTTGCTGGAGTCCAATCGGCGCATGAGCTTCTACACCGCGAGCCGCTGGCCCGCGGTTCTGCCTGAGGTGGTGGAGGAGATGACGGTGGAGACGCTGCGCGCGTCCGGCTCATGGGTGGACGTGCAGAGCTCGGAGAGCTCTTTTCCTGCCGAGTACCTGCTGCAGATCCGGATCCGGCGCTTCGATGCCGACTACGAGTCCAACAGCGCCGCCTCCCATGGCGGTGCGGCTCCGCAGGTGCATGTGATTCTCGATTGCACGTTCGGGCGCCGCGCAGGGCGTGATGTCATCTCGACGTTCGCCGCGGAGGGCTCGGCCGTTGCTGCCGCCAACAAGCTCGGCGATGTGGTAGCGGCATTCGAGGAGGCGGCCAACATGGCACTGGCGTCGGTCGCCACCCGTGTCGCCGATGCGGCCCAGGCGGCCGGTCAGAAGGTCGACAGTCCGGTGAGCTCCATCACGCGATAGAGCCAATAGCGCGACTGCGCCGGGTCGGAGTACACGGCAAAGTCGGCTGTGTATTCGATTCCGAGCGCCGCGTGGTTGCTCCACAGCGAATCGTAATAGTCGAGGATTTGCGTGGCGAGAGCCGAAGCGCGCCCGACTTCGATCCCCAGGTTCGCCTCGAGGTTGTAGTCCTCGAGGTTGCGCCGCGTGAGATTCGCGGAGCCCAGCGTGAACCACAGGCGTTGCGCTCCGTACACCGTGATCAGCTTGGTGTGAAATTGCTCGCCGTGCGTGCGGTACCAGCGCACGCGAATCTTGCCATCGCTGGCGGAGACCAGCTCGCTCGCGACCGTAGTGTTGGGGATGCCGGACTTCGCATGGCCGAATGCGTCTTTGTTGGGATCGAGGATCAGGCGGATCGCCGCACCACGCCGGCTGGCATCGAGCAGCGCTTCGATGACGGCCCGGTCGGACAGGTAGAACATGGCGATATCGATGTTGTCGCCGCTGCCGGCCGTCCCGAGGTGATCGAGCACGCCCTTGAGGATGGCTCCTTCGGTGATCACCCTCACCCGAGCGATGCGTCCTGCGGCCAAGCCGGCGGGGTCATCGCCGAGACCGGCGGCGCTGGCGTTCGCGGCAGACGCGGCCCCGGGCGAGCTCGAGCCAGGGGGCACGGTCGCACTCGAGCCGCTTGCCAAGCCCTCTGGCAAGTCCAAGTGGCCCCGCCACCCGGAGAAACGCGCTATCGAGAGCTCACTCTGCAGGAGCGGGACGAGGACGGGGCCGGTCACTTTCACGGCGACGTTGGAATGCGCGCTGCTGGCGTCATGGGGATTCGCCGAGCCGACGATGCCGGCGAGGCCCCCTTGCCCGTCGTCTGCGACGATGACCTTGCGGTGATTGGCCTTGAAGTTGATGAGTCGCGCCCAGGCGCCGAAGGTGATCGGCCGGTCATCCTCATCGAGCGGGTTCGCAAGCCACCCCCTGCCGCGGCCGCCGCCATCCCACCAGCTTATGCCGAGCCGCCACAATCCCGAGTAGATCGGATTCGAGTCGCGCAGCCGATCAAGATCTGTGATCGTGACGTCGACACCCGCGGCGCGCAGCAACAGCAGATCACGTGAGGGATCGCTTCCATACACCTCATTGATGGGATCGGTGATGAACAGCACACGCAACTGCGGATGCGCCTGACGCTGCGCGATCAGCGCGTCCCGCAGCTCTTCGGAAAGCGCGCGCAGTGGGGGTCCCGAGCCTGCGACCTGGCTGTGCCAGCTGTTGAACAGAAAGTAGTCCAGAACGATGAACTGCCGTGCCGAGCGGATCACCCGCAGCACTTCATCGAAAATGGCCTGGCTCACCACCGGCCGTCCGTAAGCGTCGGCGGCCGTGATGTCGGCGATGAAAGTCACGTTGGCGGCGGGCACGTCGTACCAGCCGGAGGCGAGGCTCGTTCCCTCGGGCAGGGGCTTTTCAGATTGCCAGTACGCAGTAGCGGCCCATGCCAGGGCGATCGCGGTGAGAATCAGTCGCCGCCACAGGCGAAAGCGGGAAGGGGACGGCATTGGATCAGGAGGCCGTCAGGCTCGAGCGCCTACGCCGAACGGCTGGCCAGCTCGTCTGCGTGCGGTATCAGATGCCCGAAAGGCGCGGTGCCCGAGGATTGCCGCGTCAGAAGCGCCAGCAGCTCCTCCGACGTGCACGGCTCTCCGAACAGCTTGCCCTGCGCGTAGTGGCAGTTGTGCCGGCGCAGGAATTCCAGGTGGCGCAGCGATTCGACGCCCTCGGCCACGACTTCCATTCCCAGGCTGCGTCCCATCTCGATGATGGTGCGAACGATGGTGGCATCGCCCGCATCCTCGCTCACATCGCGCACGAACGACTGGTCGATCTTCAACGTGCCGATCGGGAATTGCTGCAGGGCGATGATTGCGGCGCGCACAAAGAACGGCATAAACGTGAGCCGCGTGCCGTTGCGCTGCTCGAAGCTGGATTTGTGCTTGTTGCGGATGTTGACGATGCGCGTCATGTCCACTTCGAACATGCAGTGAACGTGAGCGCTGGTGCGGCGCGACTCGATCATGCGCTGCGCGATGATTTTGCGCATCTGCGTCATCGGAACAAGGTCGCCGGGGATCGCGGCCGGAGCGGGACGCGGTGCAGCGGGAGCGGAGACTGTGGAGGGCCGGCC
>CAZLYG010000203.1:0-9063 GCA_964563075.1 uncultured Steroidobacteraceae bacterium
TCTCCAGCGCCAGCCCGTCTCCCTGGCGAATCGTCTTGCCCGTCGCGCTGATCAGGGTGCCGTCCATATGGTTGGCCGAGTACACCTGCACGCCCGGCTCGGTGGTGCGCAGCTCGAGCAGACGGCCGCTGGCGGGGTCGTACATGCGCAGCGCCAGAGGCAGGGCGTCGCCGGCGGGCTTGCGCAGCACGAAGTTGTGGTCGTACCCGTGCGCATAGAGCATTTGCTGCTCACTGGAGCGGATATGCGCGCCGATGGCAGTGAGCTGCCGGAAGTCGAGCGCAGTGCCCGCCACGGGCGCGAGCTCGCCGGTCGGTATCTGGTTGGCGTCGGTCGGTGTGTACTGGTCCGCCATCACCTGCAGCTGCTGGCCGTAAGTGTCGCCGGAACCGTTGCCGGCAAGGTTGAAGTACACGTGGTTGGTCAGGTTGACCACCGTCGGCTTGTCGGTCCTCGCTGCATAGTCCAGGCGCAAGTCATTCGCATCGTTGAGCGTGTAGGTCACCTGAATGGACAGCTGCCCCGGAAAACCCTGCTCGCCATCGGGGCTCACGCGCGACAGCATCAAACCCGCGCGATCGGGCTCCGACACGGTCTGCGCCTCCCAGACCATCGCGCCGTAAGAGGGTCGGCCGGAATGCAGTGTGATCCCCTTCGGATCGGCCCGCAGGTCGTAATGACGGCCATCGAGGGTGAAGCCGCCCTTGATACGGTTGGCATACCGTCCGATCAGGCTGTTGAGCGCCCCCGTGGCCTCGTACGCTTGCAGACTGGGCAGGCCTAGCACCACGTTCTTGATCCGGCCGTGACGGTCCGGCGCATTGAGCTCCGTGATGATGCCACCGTAGTCGAGAATCTTCGCGCTGACGGCATGATCATTGCTCAGCGTGTACACGTGGACGGCCCTGCCGTCTGCCGTCACGCCGTAGTCGCTGACACTGACGCGCGGCGCTGTCCATCCGGCAGCGCTCATACACAACGCAAGCAGGCCTGCCAGCGCGGGCGATAGAGGCGAATGGTGCACGATCACTTACACTCCCCGTTGGCCATCATCGCGATGGGTGTTTCCGGCAGCGGCGTCGTTCCTAGAGCCAATGGCTGAGCGTATACACCAATACGAGCCCCACCACCGAAATGATCGTCTCCAACACTGACCAGGTCCGAAACATGGTCGGCGTGTCGATGCCCACATAGCTCTTCACGAGCCAGAACCCCGGATCGTTGACATGCGAGAAGAACACCGACCCGGCCCCGATCGCGAGCACGACCCATTCCGCCGAAACACCCGACGCCGCGAGAGCTGCGCTGGGCATGACACCAGCGGCGGTGATCGTCGCCACGGTGGCTGACCCGGTCGCCAGGCGGATGGCCACGGCAATCGACCAGCCGAGCAGAATCGGGGACCACGCCCCTGAGGTCACCAGGCGACCCAGCAACTCGGCAAATCCCGTACTGACCAACACCTGCTTGAGCGCGCCGCCTGCACCGATGGCAAGCAGGATAGCGCCGACCGGTCGCACGGTTTCGCCCCAGATTGCCTGCTGCAGGTCGCGCGCTCCCATCCGCCGCCCAAAGAGCAAAGGCAACGCGGCGAGGCAGGCGATCAGCAGTGCAAGTACGGGATTGCTCGCCACCGACAACCACGTCACGTGAGACTGGAGGGCGGCCGGCAACAGGGTCTCGACCTGACCGGCAAGTATGAGTGCAACGGGCAGCAGAACGACGATGAGCGCGCGCGGCACCGGTACCTTGGGGCCCTCGAACGCCGCGGCCGGCCCGGTTGCAGTGAGCACCACGTTGCGCGCCCCCAGCCTCGCAAACAGCGGGCCCGCCACGATGGCGGTCGGAATGGCAACGAGCAGGCCATAACCGATGGTGCGACCCAGATTCGCGCTGAGGGCGCGAATCGCGATCAACGGACCCGGATGCGGCGGCACCAGCGCATGAACGACGGACAATCCGGCCAAAGCCGCCAGCATCAGGCCGAATTTCGTGACGCCCGGGCGTCCGGGCCGCGCCGTACCCGCCGTTGCACTCGCGATGATGGGTAACAGCAGCACGAGGCCCGTCTCGAAGAACAGAGGCAGACCGATCACCAGGGCAACCAGCAGGCTCATCCACGGCGCGCGCCGGGAATCCGCACTGCCGATCATCACCCGCGCGATGCCGGCTGCCCCGTCGGACAGCTGGAGCATGGTGCCCAGCGCCATTCCTAGCGCCACCACCAGTCCGATGCTGCCGAGAATGTCTCCGGCGCCCTTCTCAACCGCGCCTGCCGTCGCGCTCCACGAGAGGCCCCCGAGCGGGCCGATCACAAAAGCGCCGCAAAGAAGCGCGACGAAGGGATGCAGCCGGGCTCGCACGATGAGCACGATAGCGAGCGCGATACCCGCTATCGCCGCCAGCACCAAGCGCGTGTCGCCGGCTGCCATCGGTCAATTGCTCATCGCCCCAGGCTCAGCGAATACAACGCATGATGCGTCAGAATCAACAGGGTGCGCCGGTCCGCGCCGCCGACCAAAAGCTGCAGCGGGCGATCCGGCACATCGATGACCTGCAGCGGGTCACCGTTGGGCGCGTAGACGAAAATCTGACCGTTGGCCAGATACACGCGTCCGGAGGCATCCGCGACCACACTCTCCCCGCCCCGTCCGGCGAAAACCTTCAGATCCGTGAGGACGCCCTTCGGCCCGAGGGTGTAGGCATACGTCCGAGCCTCCGAAGCGTTGCTCACGTACAGACGCGTACCCGGCTTGGCGATCGTAAACCCGTAAGTGTCGAGCGAGTGGGAGAAGCGCCAGCCGCGGTTGTCCGGCGGCCCCTGGTGAAAGACCCGATAGGCGGGCAGTACCAGGCGGCCGTCCGGTGCTGCGTATTCCCGTGGCGCTGGCTCCGCAACGTCCCGGGCGAAGAGCTCTGCGAGCGTCGTGAAGTGATCCCGGGCCGGATCGTACTGATCCTTGAACTCGCCGTTGACCCACCAGACAGCCGGCATGGCGATGGCAGCATCGGGATGCGTACCCGCGGGCTCGGCTTCGATCCGGGTGATCGCTCCATCGGGACCGTCCGGCTTGAGGCTATAGACAGTGCCCGTAAACCCGGCGGAAGACAGCACCAGCAGATCGTCCGAAGCATCCACGGCAAGGTTCACGGGGTCCAGCGGGTGACTGCTCACGACCTCCAGTCCCCGCTGCGCAGACCACCTGTAGATGCGCTGAAAGATCCGGTCGACGAAGTACAGTCGACCGTGCGAATCGACGGCTCCTCCGCCGATTGCCCCGAAGCCCCCGGCCAGTTTCTGCACGGCGACGCCCTGCCCCGGACTTCCCGGAGCGGCCCCCGAGGTCCCCGATGACGCCGCGGCGGCAACGTCGAGGCGCGCAAACTCGCGCTCCCGCACGGTCACTGCATTCGGCACGTCCTCGATCGAATTCGAATAGGGATACTTGTTGACGCGCAGGAAGGTGGCGCAATCGTCGCCATCGCAAGTGGCAAAGCCGCTCTCGGCATTCACGTGGACGTTGCGGAAATGAACGTCGTGAACGCCATACAGTCGCACGGCGGTCGGCGCCGGTCCAAGCGTCCGGGTCACGCGGTATCCGTGATAGTTGGCGATCAGGATGTCATGGGAATCGCGGATCTCCAGCGACACGGCGTTACGGCTCTCGCCGTACTCTTCTTCGGTCTGCGGCGCGAAGAGCTCCCAGTTGGCAACGTGGTTGAGCACGATCTCGTTGCGTACGTGGTGCTCTACCGAGATCTCGTACATGTGGCCGGGCGTGTTCGTGTCCGAGATGTAAAGTCCGGCGCTGGCATACGTGTCCGGACTCCAGATGCCGTTGAACGTGCCACCACCGCCGTTGGTAATCCACAGGCTCGGATACTGGCCGTCCCAGCGACGCGCGGGGTCGGCGTCGGCACTGTGATTCGCGTTGTAGGGATTGAAGCGAGTTCCGTTAGCGAGCTCGGTACCGTGGCCGCCCTCGAACTTGACATCATCGACGAGTGAGTTTTCGCCGGCGCTCCACAGCAGCGCGGTGGCGCGTGGATTGATGCCCCCCGTGGCCAGGCCCACACCGGAGACGATCGCGTCGCCGCCTTGTGCCGAGCGGACCAACGCCTTCGGCTCCCCCACACCCTGGAAGCCCGGCGTGTTGTCGGCCAGTGCGATCTGCGTGAGACTCGGGTGCAGACCGATGAGCACGGAATCGGGCCGCAGGCGGATCGTGTCGCTGACTTTGTAGACGCCAAGCGGCAGATAGACGATGCGGTGGCCATCGATCGCGTGCTGTAGCGCGGCCGTGTCGTCAGTCTTCCCATCTCCGACGACGCCCAGGTCATGCGCGTTAGCCCACTCCTTGACCGGCGGTAGAGGTCGAATCGCCGCGGGTCGCTGCGTCGGGAGAACGTCGATCGAAGCCTGCTCGAGGGTAGTTGCAAACTTGCCGAGCTGCCCCAGCCCCGGCACCGCCAGCCCATGGCTGAATGCATCCACACGATAGGAGCGCCCCGCGCCTTTGACGGTATGTCCGCTATCGCGGAAGAGCGCGAACACCGGTGTATCGCTGGCGAGCGCATGCTCGAAACCGATCTGCGTGTAGACGTTGCTTTCGTTGGAAATGATCACCGCGGCCTGGCGCACATGCTCGAAGCGGACGTCCTTGCCCCACAGCCAGTCGCCATACCCGCGATCGATCTCGACCCCTACCGGAACGTTGCGCATCGCGACATTGACCAGGGTCAGCTGGGCCTCGTGCTCGCGGATGGCCGCGCTTCTCTGTCCGTCGAACGTCGAATCGACGACCGTGAACTGCCACGCCGGCGAGGGCTTCTCGGTAACGATGCCATAGCGGCCGCCATGGAAATGGAGGTTGTGGACCACATTGCCGGCCTGATAGATGCCGGCAAATCCCGAGCCCAGCTTGAAATCCATGTTGCTGAGGAAGGCGTGCTGGGCCACGCGAAAGCGGATGCCGGTCGCGGCCGGGTTGCCGGAGCCGATCTCAATATCCACATTGCTGATCGCCGAGTAGAACGTGCTGGGATTGGCGTCCCAGACCTTCGGATCGAACGGCACGACGGTGGGGGGTGGAAAAGGCACGCGTGGCAGGTCGATCCGTCCGACGTCGCCTTGCGCGTTATCACCGCGCCTCGCGCCAGTGAATACGACCATGGTGCCCAGACCATGCTGAAAGCCGGGTGTATGGTTTCCCAAAACGAGCACCGGACGCTTCGGACCCGTACCGAAGATACGGACCGCAGGCCAGACCAGGATCGTGCGGCTGATGCGATAGCGTCCGGACGGAAGGAAAACCAGACCGCCACCGCCGTGTTCGGCCGCCTGATCGATGGCCCGCTGGATCGCCTCCGTGTCATCCGCGCGACCGTCCCCATTCCCCTTCACCGTAACGGCACGGGGATCCGCCGGTGGCGAGGCGAAGGCGGATGGAGTTGCGGCGAAGGCGGACGGCGCCGCACCGGCAGGACCGCCCGCCACGAGCACGGCGGCGGCACAAGCGAGCAACGATCCGATCCCAGGCCTCGATTTCGAGGCATTCCCTGCTTTGTCCATCAGAAGTTGTATCTGAGCCCTACGCGATACATCCGCCCGATAGTGTCGTAGAGAAACGGGTTGATGTCGATTCCCGTATGGGTCTTGGCGCCGGAGCCGGGTCCTTATTGAACACGTTGTCGACGTCGCGAGCGCGCGCCCTGTCACCATGACGGTGGGAGACATCCGCCTGATCTGTGGCGCCGCTGGCTGCGGAGCCGCAGCTTGTCAGCCGTCCTTTGGCCGGGACCGCGGGACGGGCGCGGAGCGCGCCCGCCAACAGAAAACACTGTGATCTCAGCGCCGCTGGGGCGGTGGCTTGTAGTCCACGAGCTCATCGAGCGGGTGTTTGCCGGCCCATGCGATCGCACGCAACAACATGTTCTGAATCTCAGGCCTGGCGAAGCTGTCGTAGCTGTGTCCCTGCATCCACACGAACGCCCGCGCCGGCACCCCGCCGGGGAGCGTGTGCTCGTACGTCCAGATCTGCGGGACCACTTCGCCCTTGTGCTTGCCGGCACTCGGCGTTGCATCGATCACGGTCGTCGCCAGAACGTGGATGGCAGGATCGATGGACCACGTCATATCGAAGAAAGCTTCATCGCGCAGCGTGAGACCGGCGATGGCCTGCATCAGGGGGCTCGCCGGATCGACGACTGTGTAGGGCACATTCGCGTCGAGCGTGAAATTGACCTGGCCGTGCTTCTTCGCGCCGCCCACGAGGGTCGCGAAGTACGCAGGATCCGGGCCGCAGAGGGAATCGTGGATACTGACTATGCCGCCGCCTCGCTTGATGAAAGCCTCCAGCACCGCCCGTTCGGCATCGGTCATGTACCCGGCGTCGCCCTTGTAGATCACCAGAACCGCGACGCCTTCCAGTTCCTGCGCCAGGGGCGCATGCAGCGAGCCGTTCACGACGGCGCCGTGCTCGGTCAGCAACTTGCTCCAATCGGCGAAGAACTGTGGGTAGTCGTGCTTGCCGGGACCGTGGGTCTTGAGTCCGGCGCGGAGATAGACCTGTATACCGTTAGGGTTCTGCCCGGGGATCGGAGGCGGCCTGATGGCGCTTCCGGTCGAGCTTTGCGCCTGCCCCAGGCCCCATGCGCCGGTCGCTAGAACGGCATTGCATGCGCACGTAAGAAGGAATGTCCTCTTTGAAACGCGCATCAAGCCCCCTGCTTACACTGCGTATGCAGCATAACCGTACAGTATGCAGTCGCAAGCAGTATGGGGAGGGGCGCCGTTGGCGACATGATCAAAGAGGCGCGGGACGTTGATTGAGATGACAGGGTGCCCGTCACGTCGTGCGAAGTAAGCCGAGCCTGCGGGACTCGCCCCTCTCCGGGCCGCCGCAGCCGCTTCGCGCTGCGCTTCGCGCTGTTCGGCAAGTGCCGCACTTAATTACTGTCGTATCATGGACTTACGCTCAGATACAGATTGGCGTCTTGTGGTACCCTGTCGACCCATGGACACCACGGAACGCAAGGCCCGCGCTGCGCGCCGGCGCCTCAGTGCTTTGCTGAATCGCACTAGCCTCAAGCACGCACAATGGATGATGTCGTCCGAAGAGAAAAGCTCGCCGACCTAGCCGCGGTGGCCGAGCGCCTAAGCGAGCACCCGTCCCATGAAGGGCCGGCGAGGCGCGGGATTCGGACGGTCTGCCCAAGTCGACACCGGCTCCAGAGCCATGGCCTTCGCCGCCGGATACGCCTCTCCGCGCGGGAGCTGATCAAGCGTCAACTGCAGACTGTTGATGATCTGGACCGAGTCGAAGTTGTCGGCGATCGCGTTCTCGATCGTCACTCCAAGGTCGGGCAGCCTGCGAAGCCTTGCGCGCTTGGCAATGATGTTGGCGTAGTGAACGATGTGCGCAGCCGTAGTTGTCTGGCGGGCGAGACTGCCGATGTAGGCGAACCCTCCAGCGGACTCAAGCTCCTCAGTGCGGCGGAGTTGCTCGACGACTAGCACGATATCTGCCGGTTTGCCGGCCTCGGCGAGCGTGGCTATGGCCACGAAAATGAGTGCGTGATCTGGGCGGTAGAAGTCTCTCGGTTTGACGAGCTCGGCGACTTCCGCCCACCGACCCGGCTCAACAAGCGGGCCACCCACCCAGGGAGACCGGATGCAGCGAGGCGCCTGATCTCGGCGGCGATCGATTCAGGGTCGCGCGGACGGTGCAGCTCCGCCAGGGCTCTGCAGTCGAGCGTGCCGCCGATGTCGGAGCGACGACTCACGAGAGCGCCTCGTGGAGCATGCATCGCCCACTTATTACTACGCCATTGACGTATACTCCACTGTAGGATGATCCGGCCATGCGATTCGAGTTCGATCCCCGAAAGGACCGCGCGAACCAGAAGAAACACGGGCTTGCAGTCGTGCGCGTCATCAGTCTGCGACGCGCAACCAAGGCCGAGTGGAAACATTATGTCGCGCAAATCCAAAAGTAAGTCGAAGGTTCGATCCACCACGTCTGCCGAGCAAGCGCGCATAAAGGCAGGGATCAAGGCGGACCCGGACAATCCCGAATGGACCGCGGCGGACTTCGCCAAAGCAAGGCCCTTCCCTGTGGTGCTCGCTGAATGGCGAGCGCATCGCGAGCGCATAGGGCTCACGCAGCAGAAGCTCGCCGCCATCATGGGCGTGTCAGTGCGGACGCTGCAGGGCTGGGAGCAGGGACGACGCGAGCCCTCAGGGGCGGCGAAGGCGCTGCTTGAAATCGCCCGGCGCCGCCCGGATGTGCTGCGAGAGTTGTTCGCGTAAGTCCCCCACCCCGCGCGCTCGGGGCCGGAGTTCTTACGACGATATTACGGAGGGTGAGAGTACTTCGGTACTATCCTCATGCTGATTGACGCCTGAGACGATGACATCGGCCCGCTGTCGCTTCCCACGACTGCGGGCTTTGTCGTTTGTGGGCCCTCGGTTTTTCCGTTCGGGATGGGAGTGGGGCCGGCGTGTTTGGATTCGGGCAGCACCACCGTTGTCGAACTGCGGGACTTGGCCTCGATTCAACTGCAGCCAGCGACAGTACGCATCGCCAAGGAACACGATCTCACGTCCGATGCGGGTCATCGCACCGGCTAGGATCAGCTCTTCGCGGTGCGCGCGCGATGTAGCGAGCACGCGCCAAGGTGTGTGGATACACATGGTCCGGCCAATGCTCGAAGTCCCTGCTTCTTGAGCCCGGTCTCGTGCTCGCGCCCCCACTCCTTCGCCTCCTTCTTCGTCGGAAAGGTCCTGGAGACCGGAGGGTACGGACTGACGCGCACCGTAGCGGTAACGTACGGCGTCCCCTCCTTCGTCTTTCGCTGTTGGATCGAGACCACCATGCGGGAGACCTCACACGCTCAAACACCCGTATTTGCAAATAGTCGTCGCGCTCTCGGCGATGATTTGCAACGTGGGCTGCAACGTGAGTGGCCAGCTGGATTTACTTGACCGTCGTAAGAGCTTGATTTTGTGGCGGAGAGGGTGGGATTACTCGGCCCTCGCGGGCCTCGCCCCGTCGGGGCCGC
>CAZLYG010000204.1:0-8992 GCA_964563075.1 uncultured Steroidobacteraceae bacterium
GCGGTCGGCCGCGCGTCGTGCCGCTGGGCCGCAACGCCGTTTGCTGGCTGAAACGCTACCTCGATGAAGTGCGGCCAGGGCTACTGAAGCCGCGGCCCTTCGAGTCGGCGTTGTTCGTGGTATGTCGCGGCCACCCGCTGGTTCAGACGCATATCCGAGGCTTGCTCAAGCAGTACGGAGCCGCCGCCGGCATCCGCAAGGCGGTGACGCCGCACGTGCTGCGACATAGCTGCGCGACGCATCTGTTGCAGGCTGGTGCCGATCTGCGGGCGATCCAGGAACTGCTCGGGCACACGCGCCTCTCCAGTACGGTGCTCTACACTCGTATTGCGCCGATGGACGTGAAGGCCACGCACGAGCGCTATCACCCCGGAGGCCTGCCCCATGCTGCTGTCTGATGCGGTGCGGCGATACCTGAATGCGATGGTGGCCTCCGGTGGCAGTCCGCATACCGTGCGCGGCGCCAAAAGCGCGCTCAAGGAGTTGGCGGCATTCCTAGACAGCGCCGGTGTGACTGAGGTCGAGCGCGTGGACCACGAGGCGCTGCTGCGCTACCGGGAGGAGCTTTCGTGGCGGCTGACGCGCAAGGGTACGCCGCTCGCGCCGCGCAGCCAGAGCGAGTTGCTGGGCCATCTCCGGGCCTTCTGCCGCTGGATGGTGGCCCAGGACTGGCTGGTATCGGATCCGTCCAAGCGCATCCCAAATCCGCGTAAGCCTCGACCGCTCCCCAAGGCGATCCTCGATGAGTCCGAGGTTCAGCGCATTCTGGCGCAGCCAGATTTGCACACACCCAAGGAATATCGGGACCGGGTGATCCTGGAAGTGCTGTACTCCAGTGCGATCCGCCGCGAGGAAGTGGCACACCTGCAGCTCAATGACGTGGACACCGAGCACGGCTTCCTCATCGTGCGCGAGGGGAAGAATCGCAAGGACCGCGCGGTGCCGATTGGCGCCGGCGTCTGCTCCCTGTTGCAGACCTACATCGCCGGCGTTCGCGCCGACTGGATCGGCGCAGCTCGAGACCGACACCTGTTTCTCAACCGCTTCGGGCAGAGCATGGGACCGAATGCCGTTTGGCACGTCGTACGCAAGTACGCTCGCGCTGCGAAGATCGACCGCACCGTGTCCACGCACACCTTCCGCCACAGCTGTGCGACGCACATGCTGCGAGCCGGCGCGCCGATCCGGCATTTACAGGAAATGCTTGGCCACGAGTCGATCGAAACGACGCAGATCTACACCCGCCTGACCATCACCGATCTCAAGGCCGCACACCGCCGATACCATCCCCGAGAGCAGGACACCGACGCGGAAAAGTAGTCATGGTCCCCTCATTCGCGAGAGATATCCGTCCACTACGATTGCCAAAAGTCATTCAGTCTCTCGTGGAGTCAAATGGTTTGACAACGATTGCCGGGCCTGATGTAATGTGCCCGGGGCGCCGGTACCCGGCGTTCTTGCTCTCGAAAAACACGGTTCTGAATCACCCCCAAGCGGCATGCCTCAACGGCACGCCGGAGCAGGGCAATTGCGCCCTCTTTCGGTCCACGAGATAGCTCGTGGGCCGCGTGCGAAAAGCACGCTCGCTGTTCCGAAGTGCCGAGAGCCGAAGGTCCCTAGGTGCCTGGAGCATCAGCATGAGGATGGGCAAGCAGCGCTCTGGATGCGCTGCTAGATCTGGGTCACTGAATTCTTCTCGGGCCTCTCGTCGGGGTGTGTGCCGGTGGGCAAGGGCGTGTGCCCTGTCACGGGAGAACCGTTGTGAATGGTAGAAGGCTAAGGGAAGCACTGCGGCGGATCGACGTGGTGCGTACTGACCCGAGATTTGAAGCTGACCAACGCGATCAACTGGCTAAGCTGAAACGGCGCCTGCAGAAACTGGAACGATGCGGAAAGTTGAAAAGGCACGATGTCTTTCTGACGATCGACGGCATCACGACACTTTTGTACGACGCGGTGAGGCGACGGTCATAGCACGGTGGTTGGGGTGACCCGGAATTCTATGGAACAGAACTATGCTAAGGCGTTTCGAATCATCCGCGCGGCGTTTGGACTGCAGCAGTCTGAACTTGCCGCGCGGATGGGCATCTCATCGAGCCAACTTTCACTTGTCGAGGCTGGAAAACGCCAACCTAGCTTGCGCGTGGTAAGCGCGCTGGCGCGGGCCGTCGGTGTCCCGCCCTCTATGGTCTCGTTGCTCGCCTCCACGGCGCAGGACGTAGTGTCACGTCAGGACGCGGAGATTTCTGACCTAGCGCGGGCATTGCTGAGACTACTGGTCTCAGCCCAAGAAGAACCGCAGCAGGCCTTGCGTCTGGAAGGGTAGAGCCCAGTGAAACCGATTGTCTCCGTGAACGACTTCGCATATCGACTCGGCACCAGCCCGCGACGTCTGTTGGAGATCTGCAAGGAGATCGACGGCGACAAAGACTCCCACTACCGGTTCCGGTCTCACCGCGACCCGAGGAACGGATAAGGTCCGTCACTTCCGTGTACCGAAAGCGGAGCTGAAGCAGCTGCAGAAGAGGATTCACCGCCTGCTAGCTGGTAACCTCGCCCACAGCGATGCCGCGCACGGTGCAGTCCCTCGCCGCTCACCGTTTACGAATGCGTCGAAGCACCTTGGCAAGCGCACGCTCATCACCATGGACGTCAGGAGGTTCTTCCCCAGCGTCCGTCACTACATCCTGCAGGACATGCTGCGCAAAGAGTGGCATCTGGGGCGGGATGTGGCGTGGATATTGACCCGACTCGTCACGCTGGACGCCCAATTGCCCCAGGGCGCGCCCACTAGCCCGATTTTGGCCAATGCCCTTCTCGATCTGGCGCTGGATCTTCCGCTCAGTACCCGTGCACGCGACATCGGCGCCGACAACACTCGGTTCCTCGACGATATCGCACTGTCTGGGGACGACCCGCGCCCCTTGATCAACCCTGCGATACGTGGACTGTCTAAGCGGCGCCTCGTCATCTGGCGACCCGGGTCGAGGTCGACGTCCAAGCCCAAGTTCAAGATCATGCGCAATTCCGGTCGCCAAGAAGTAACCGGGCTCGTCGTCAACTCCAGGTCTGGGCCTAGCGTACCGAAGGCTTACCGAGACGCCGTTCGCGCCGCCATCCATCAGCTCAATACGCTTTCGGGCGTCGCACGCACCGAGGCGGAAAACTCAATCCGGGGCAAGATTGCGCACGTCCGGCAGTGCAATCCAGGGTCCGCCGATCGGCTGGCGGCACAATTGGAATGCGTTCTCAGTCCGCGTCCCGTCCAAGGCCCCGGAACTGAGGACAATGGATGATTGCGCGATGACAGGTCACCGCCTTGCATTGGCGCTCTCCCTGTTGCGCGGGCCTTTCGGCCCGCGCTTCTTGGCACATCCATGTGCCAAGACTGCACTAGGCTGAGACCGATGGGGAGAAAGCCTGGAGGGCGGCTTGGCGAGACGGCGAGCTCCTCGGAATCGACTGTTTGGATAGCCCGCCTACACCATCGCCGCGACGCTGGCGTATGCAGCTCTGCGCGTGTGGAGCACAGAGCTGATTCGTCCGGTACTCTGTGGGGTGTACTTCGTGGAAAAAGAGAAACGTGCTCTTTAAGAGGGAGGCGCAACGTAATACTGCCGGGCCAGTACTTCGATGCGGAGACGGGGCTCAATTACAACATGGCGCGGGACTACGACCCCGCCGTCGGAAGGTATGTTGAGAGCGATCCGATCGGCCTCTCAGCCGGGGTCAACACGTATGCCTATGCAAATGGCGATCCCATCAGCACAGGCGATCCTACTGGTCTCGCCCCTCCGGGGCGGACTGCACCGTTTCCCACGTCTCCCGGATTTTGGCCGCCGGGGCCATTCGACCAGTCGTGGAATCAGGCTGTCCAGAATACGGCGCAGCAGATCGAAGACGCCATAGGTAGCGTTGTTCAGGCAGTCAGGAACGCGTGCAAGACTTGTCCTCCGTGCACGCCGTATGCCGAGGGAACGATCGGCTATATTGGGCCGCACGCGGATGATCACTTCAACAAGAAGCTTGGTCGTTATCTGAATCCGCACCTAAATCTGTTCGAGGTAAACCAGAACAAGTCCGACTGCAAGTGCCGGTGGAATAAGAGCAAGCTTGATTCTGCTTCGCCTCCGCCATTACCGGGCTGGGTAGACCTGAACAGCGGATTTCCACCGCTGTCGCCATGAGGATCGGAACAGTCATGAAATATCCGGATGGAACAGAGGCGCGCCTCGGCGATCGCGTCCGCCTCAGGAACGGTGACACGGGCGTGATAGTCGCCTCTATGGATACGAACGAATTTAGTACTGAGTTTCCGGCGGCCAATTACGCGGACCTGCGGACGGGGATTTTGATACGCACGGACAAAGGAGCGTTGGTGCGGCTCGAAGAACCCGATCACTCGGATCTACTGGCGCAGGAAAGTTAGTTTGCATCCAGCGGTCTCAGAGAGGCGACCTGATCGAAGCGGCGCAAGTCCTCAACATCGATCCGGTGAAGCTGCTCAAGCGCATTCTCGTGTAGTGAGGCGCCCCTGCCGCTGGGGTCAGCGTCTGGCGGGGCGTTGGCCCGGCCGGGGAGCGGAAGTGGGCGCGCGCCGGGTCACTCCGGCAGCGTGGGTGAGCGTTAGGGCCGGCCCCGGATCAGCGCCCGCACGGGAGTTGGGGGTGGGCCTGGTGGAGGCGCACCCGACGCCTGCTGGTGTTAACAAGAGCCGCCGCGCGGCTATCCGGCCACCGCTCTCCCACGGCCCCGAGAGTAAACACTCCGCGGGGGAATCGAGCGGAGCATCGCGTTCCCGATCTGAAATCCTCTCCCTTTTAGCCGTCCGATCGCTCCCAGCCGGGTGCGTTGGATGCCCCCGAGTCGCCCCTTTAAAAACCTGATATCCGGTACCGAAACCTGTTCTTCACGATCACCCCGTGCGGTGCGGGTCCGTGTATGTGATGACTCACACCTGATGCCCAGGTGTTGGGCCCCGGGGTTGCGTGCAACCGCTTGAGTGGAAACGGGAATTGCTGTGTTACAAGTGAAAAGGCATGTGCCACCGAATATAACACAGCCTGTTGGATCAATAACCTATGGTCTTGTGCTCTCGGTAAGGGAGCTATGACTTCTCCTCGAGATCGGCGGTAAATCCGATGCCACGCGCTTGGGCGCCGGCGGGTTCATGAGCTGGCGGATGGCCTCATAGACTTCCTTGAACTGACGCTGAGTCTTCAGGTCCAGGGCGACGAGTGAGCGCTCGAGGGATGCGAGCTTGCGGGCGAGATCCTTGTTGGAAGCGACCCCGAGGATCTTGGCCATCTCGACCTGGGTGATGTCCTGCCCCTTGCGCAGCTCGGCGATGCGGGTGCCGAGGCGCTCGAAGAAGGCGCGTTCGCTTGCGGAGATCGCCATGCACGGGCGCTCGGGGCGGTTGAGCAGGTGCATAGGCTAGCTAACCGCGCGCTGCGCTCTCAGTACCCCTCTCAACCGCAAACAGCGCCCCGATCACAAACAAAAACGCCACGGCGCTCAACGCGAGCGACCAGTGAATGCCGATGAGCCCGCCGAGCAGCCCCACCGTCACGCCGGCGAACGTGCGCATCCCGCTCGCCGCCATCGAGAACACGCCGATCACGCGGCCGCGCATCGTGACGGGAGCGTTGATCTGCACCAGCGCCTGCGCCATCGAGTTGAAGGACAGCTCGACGAACCCGGCGCAGAACAGTAACGCGAGCGCCAGAGGATAGCTGCGGCACAGCGCGAAGCCGCCAATGCAGAAGCACCAGAAAACCGCCAGTACCAGGGCCGTCAGCGGATTGGCCTTGAGGAGCCGGCCGCCCTCGAGCACGAATCCGGCCGTCAACGCGCCGGCCGCGTCCGCCGCGAGCAGCATCCCGTAGGTGAGGCCGGGGTCGCCGTGGCCGAGGTCCCGGGTGAATTCGGGCATCTGCGCCTGATAGGAGTTGCCGACAAAGAAGGCCGCTCCACCTGCAAGCAACGTCATGGTCAGCAGAATCGGGTTCTCACGGATGCTCTTGAAGGCATCGAGGATGTCAGCCAGCCCGCGCACCGCCCGCGTCGGAGCGTGCTCACCATCTTTGCGGAAGCGAGGACCGTAAGGTGCCTTCCACAGCCACAGCAGCATCGGCAGATAAATGAGGGCATTGACGAAGATGCCGTACACCGGCCCGACCATGAGCAACAGCGCACTGCCTACCGCAGGCCCGCAGAAAATTCCCAGGTAGCGTGCCGTCGCGTTCAGCCGCACAGCACTCTGCAGCTCATCGGGCGCGACGATGTCGTGCAGCAGCAGCTGTGCCGGAGGATTCCACAGCACGCCCGCGAACCCGTGAATCACGAGCAGCGTCGCTGCCTCCCACTTCTGCAGGCTGTCGGTGGCAAATAGAATGCCCCAGCACACCGACACGCCCATGAACAGCACCATGCCGAGCTGGATGATGCGCCGGGGATCGAAGCGCTCGGCGAGCGCGCCGGCGTAGACGGAAAAGAGCAGAAACGGCACCCAGTGTGAGATCACTGCGAAGCCGGGAGCATGGTCACGGCCATGCCGACGAAAAAGAAGCGAAAGCCCGGGTGCCGCAGGGCCGCGAATGACGGGCGTGCGGGCGCTGGCGCGACAGCACTCAACTGCGCAGCAACTCCACCAGAGCCTGCGACACCTCGCCGGGGCGTTCGAGGGTAGAGAGATGCCCGCAGGCCGGCACCGTGACGAGCCTGGAGCCAGCGATCCCTGCGGCGATCTCCTGTGCCCGATCGGGAGGCGTCAGCGCATCCTGCTCACCGACCAGGACCAGAGTCGGGCAGCGGATGGCTCCGAGACCTGGTCTTGAGTCCGGGCGCGACATGATTGCTTTCTGCTGGCGCTCGAACGCTTCGGCGCCGACTTCCTCTGCCATCAGGCGTACCACCTGACGCAGGCTCTCATCGCCGAGGCGTGCGGGTGCGACCAGGTTGGGAATCATGGAGTCGGTGATTTCCCTCATGCCGACCCGGTGCGTTCGGGCAATGAGGTCGCGACGCAAGGCGCTCTGTTCCGGCGTATCAGGACGAGCGCTCGTGTCCAGCAGCGCGAGCTTTGCGACCCGCTCCGGAGCCTGACGCATGATCTCCAGGGAAATGTATCCGCCCATCGACAATCCGATCAACACAAATCGTTGCGGGGCGGCGGCGAGTATGCGGCGCGCTATCGCACCGACAGTATCGTCGCGAGTGTGGTTCGCGACCGTCACCGGCCCAAACGACCACAGGGCAGCCATCTGCTCCGAGTACATCCGCGGAGTTGCCAGCAGCCCCGGGACGAAAACACTGGGCACGCTCTCGGTCATGATCAACCCAACGCCTCCTTCAGCTCAGCGATGAGGTCATCGACGTCTTCGACACCGACCGACAGCCGGATGAGCGTGTCGCTGATGCCGAGTGAGGCTCGCATTGCCGGTGGGAGCGAGGCATGCGTCATCAGCGCCGGATGCTCGATGAGACTCTCTACACCGCCCAGACTTTCGGCGAGCGAGAACAGATGGCACTTCTCGAGCATTTTGCGGGCCTCTTCCAGCCCGCCCCGCAGGACCGCCGTGACGATGCCGCCATAGCGGCCCGACATCTGGCGTTTTGCGAGCGTGTGCTGCGGATGACTTTCAAGCCCCGGGTAGTGCACGCGCTCCACCTTGGGATGACTCTCCAGGAAGCGGGCAATGGCGAGGGCGTTGGCGCAGTGCCTCTCCATCCGCAGTGCCAGCGTCTTGATCCCGCGCAGCGTCAGAAACGAATCGAACGGTGAGGACACGCTGCCGAGCGCATTCTGCAGATACTTCAGGCGCTCCTGCAGGGACTTCTCGTCGCGCACGACTGCGGCGCCGCCCAATGCATCTGAGTGGCCGTTGATATATTTGGTGGTCGAATGCACGACGATGTCGAAACCGGCCTCGAGAGGCCGTTGCGCATACGGCGTGGCGAAGGTGTTGTCGCAGACGCTCAGCAGCCCGTGGCGCCGGGCAATCTCGGCAAGCGCGCGCAGGTCGACGACCTTCAGCAACGGATTGGTCGGCGTCTCTACCCACAGCAGGCGTGTATCGGGGCGGATTGCGCTTTCCAGCGCATCGAGGTGGGTGAGATCGACGAACGAGACCTCATGCCCGGCTGAGCGCTTGCGGACGTTCTCCAGTATCCGGTAGCTGCCGCCGTAGAGGTCGTGCATGGCGATGATGTGGGAACGGGCATCCAGCATCTCCAGCACCGTTGCCGTCGCTGCCATTCCGGATGCGAATGTGTAGGCAGCCGCACCTCCCTCGAGATTTGCCAGGGCCGCCTGTAGCGCGTCACGCGTGGGATTGCGCGTGCGCGTGTAGTCATAACCCTTGTGAACGCCAGGGCTCTGCTGCACGTACGTCGAAGTAGCGTATATGGGGGTCATGACGGCCCCCGTGAGCGGATCGGGCTGCTGGCCACCGTGGATGACGCGGGTGCCAAACCGTAGTGCGCCTGACTTATCGCTCATTCAGTTACCTTTGATTGCCTGCGTTGCGGCCGGCTCAAGCCCGGCGCCGCAGCCAGTTCAGCAGATCGATGCGCGTGACGAGGCCCTGGAACTCGCTGCCCTTCATGACGATCGCCACCATGCCGCGCCTGAAGATCTCCATCAGCTGCGACACGGGCGCGTCTACCGGCACCGTCACAAGGTGGCTCTCCATCGCCTCGGTCACGGGCTCGTTGAAGTGCTGCGGATTCGCGAAGACTTCCATGAGGATGTCTTCTTCATCGACGATGCCTATGATGCGGCCGTCCTTCATCACCGGAAGCTGTGACACATCATACAGCTTCATGCGCCGATAGGCCGCGGTCACCAGCTCGGTGTCGGCCACAGTCACTGCGGCGTGCTCCCAGTGACGCCGTGCGATGAGGTCGCGGAGGTCTCCGAAGCGCTCCCGCTCTATGAACCCCTGGTCCAGCATCCAGTAATCGTTGTAGACCTTGGAGAGATACTTGT
>CAZLYG010000205.1:0-8792 GCA_964563075.1 uncultured Steroidobacteraceae bacterium
TCGCCAGTGATGAAACCACGGAAACCGAGCTGGTGGACCTTGCGCGGCCCGATCGACTCGCCCACACCATGCAAAAGCTCGCCAAGCGGTTGCCCACCTTGGATGCGATCGTGCACGCCGCAGGCCTGTTCGTGGGAGGTTCAGTGCTCGAAACCGACCGCGAGGAGCTCGAGCAGATGCTGCAGGTGAACGTCCACGCTCCGATGGCGATCACACGCGCTTTGCTGCCATCCCTCGAGCGTGCCCGAGGTACCCTGGTGTTCATCAATTCATCGGGAGTTCTGCGCCCGCAGCGCCAAACCGCGAGCTACATGGCCTGCAAGCACGCGCTGCGTGCCCTGACCGATTCGCTGCGCGAGGAGGTGAATACACGCGGTGTTCGTGTAACGACGATCTACCCGGGTCGAACAGCAACGCGCATGCAGCGAGCGCTGCATGGGATCGAGGGCAGGCCTTATCGTCCGGAGCGTCTGCTACAGCCGCAGGACATCGCAGAGCTGGCAGCGTGCGCCATCCGACTTCAGCCCAGTGCCGAGATCGTGGACGTGCTGGTACGCCCGATGCTGGGCGGCGCGCCGGCTGAATCATCACGAAGTGGGCGCCGCGCCGGGAAGCGCACCCGTGGTTGATTCCGCAACGACATCTGTTGGCACGGCGCTCGAAGCAGGCTTAGCAAAGAGCAACCGCCCTGCGCTCTACATCGTAGCTATCATACTGGCTGCCCTCGGCGCGTACACCCACAGCCTTTCCGTCAGCGGCATCTATGCGTGCGCGGCAACCGGGTATACAGCTGATCGCTACCTCGGATACTGTCAGGCCGAGCACTACGGCGACTACGATCACGGTGCCTTCTGGTTCGGCCTCGAGCCGGGGATTGCGCGATCCCTCAGTCACGCACAGGTGGTATTCCTGGGGAACAGTCGCTTGCAGTGGGGGTTCTCGAGCCCGGTTACCGCTGAGTGGTTCTCGCGACTGTCCGCGCCCTACTACCTGCTTGGCTTCTCGTTTGATGAGACCTACCGGTTCGAGGGTCCGCTGCTGCGCAAGTTCAACGTCAGGCCGCGCGTCTACGTGATCAGTCTCGATTCTTTCTTCGCACCGGAGTTGAGTCCCCCGGCGCAATATGTGATGAACGATCAGATGGCCGCCGTGCATTACGAGAGCGAGCACATTGCCCAGTATTTCCACCGGCACATCTGCGGCAGGCTACCTGCGTTGTGCGGCAAAGAATACTCGGTCTACCGCTCCGCGCAGACGGGTGCATGGTTTGCCACTCCGGCGCGCTTCCGGCGTGAGCCAGTGGGCGCCGACACCACGATCGATCGGACGAAGATGAGTCAGCAGCTGGTAGCCGCACGGGCCTTCCTCGCTTCGCTCCCGGTCGACAAAGAGTGCGTCATCCTGACGATAGTGCCTACTGTCCGCACGCAAAGGGATGCGGCGGCGGCGCTTGCCGCGGCACTCGACCGGCCGCTCGTGTCTCCAGAGCTCGATGGCCTCTACACATTCGACGGTTCGCATCTGGAGCGGGAGAGCGCCCAGCGTTGGGCGGAGGCATTCTTCGATGCTGCGGGGCCGCGCATCCGCTCGTGCATTGCCGGGGCGGCCATGCCGGCCGCGCCGGCCGCTCCACGGTGAGCGCTCTACGATGGCCGGCTCGCCCATCCTCGCTTGGCTGCCGCCCCACGCGGATTTTCGCACCGCGCTGCGGGCACTCATTCGATCGGCGGAGCCCCCGGAGCGTCGACTCGAGGAGGTGGCCGTGCTGGCGCAGCATCGGATGGATTTCATCGAAGTGCAGCAGCTGGACCGTCTGCTAGCGGAGCTCAATCAGCCAGGGGACCTCAATCGTGGCGCCGGCACCGCCTTCCTGCCCGTACGATTGGCCATGTTGGCATCGGCCACGTTGGAGCATCTCGCCCCTGCCATTCGCGTGGCCGGTCTGCGGCGCAAGCTGCTGGTTCACATATATACCAGCGGCTACGGCCAATACCGTCAGGCTCTGTTGGATCCTGCCTCGAGCCTGCGTGAATTCCGCCCAACGGCGATCCTGTTCTCACTCACGGCGCACGAGGCCATTGCCGGGATTCCCGTCACTGCGACGCGCGCGATTGCGCGCCCGCGCATCGATGCGTTCGTCGAGGAGCTGCGCGGCCTGTGGCGAACGGCGCGTTCGCAGTTCGGCGCGAGCGTGACACAGCAGACTTTTGTGGACACTTCGGAGCCCCTGTTCGGCAGCTTCGAACCGCTGGTCGCTGCGGCACCTGCGACGCTGATCGCCTATCTGAATACGAGGGTCGCGGAGGCGGCCGCGGAGGAGGCCGTGCAACTGCTGGACATTGCAGGTGTCATGGGGCGGGACGGCCGGGACGCCTGGTTCCACACCGGGCGCTGGCTGCAGGCAAAGCAGGAGATAACAGCCCAGGCTGCTCCGATGTACGGCGAGCTGATGGCACGCGTTCTCGGCGCGCAGCTGGGGCGATCACGCAAATGCCTCGTGCTCGATCTTGATAACACCCTGTGGGGCGGCGTCATCGGCGATGACGGCCTGGCGGGGCTCGTGCTCGGGGACGGCAGCCCCACCGGTGAAGCCCATCTTGCACTGCAGCGCTATGCCCGGCAGCTGAAGGAGCGCGGCATCATTCTGGCCGTCTGCTCCAAGAACGATGAGAAGATTGCCCGTGCGGCCCTGGATGAGCATCCCGAGATGCTGCTCAGGTGCGCTGACTTTGCCATCATCATGGCCAACTGGGACGACAAGGCCGAAAATCTGCGTGCGATCGCCAGGCGGCTCAACATCGGGCTGGATAGCCTGGTATTCGTCGATGACAACCCGGTCGAGCGGGCGCGCATCCGCGGCGCTTTGCCGGCGGTCGCGGTTCCGGAGTTGCCGGACGATGTTGCAGCCTACACGCATTGCCTCGCCGCGGCCGGCTACTTCGAGGCAATCGGATTCACCGCCGAGGATCGCGAGCGCGCCGACCAGTACGCGGCGAACGCAGCGCGCGATTCGCTGCGCGATTCCGCAACCAGCATGGAGGAATTCCTGCGGAGCCTGGACATGACCGTCACCTTCGGGCCGTTCACGCCTGTCGACCTGCCCCGCATCGTGCAGCTGATCAACAAGACCAACCAGTTCAACCTGACCGGCCGCAAGAGCAGCGACGCGGAGGCGGCCTCGTGGGCGAGCGCGCCGGACGGCATCACTCTGCAGCTGCGGCTGCTCGACCGGTTCGGCGACAACGGGCTGGTGAGCGCACTGGCATTGCGCCCCGCCGCGAACATGCCGGATGCACTGGAGCTCGACACCTGGGTAATGAGCTGCCGGGTGTTCGGCCGTGAGCTCGAGTACGAGGCAATGAATATCGCCGTCGAGTCCGCTCGCGAGCGGGGGGCGCGCTTCATTCTTGCGGATTACGTGCCGACCCCCAGGAACGTAGTGGTGCGCACGGCATGCGAAAAGTTGGGTTTCAAGCGGGTGGAGGATGACAGTGCCGCTGCGGGTGTCATCCGCTGGCAGCTGGCAATTGCGGATTACGTGCCGCGACCCACCAAGATCCTCAGGCGGAGTAACTGACATGAACGAACAGCAGACGCTGGCCACCTTCAGTGAGATTCTCGGCGACCTGCTGGGGTATGAACCTGTGGTGCTGACCATGGAGACGCAGCGCTCGGATGTGCCAGGGTGGGATTCGCTCAACTATGTCAACTTCATTGTCGCCGTCGAGATGCGCTTCGGCATCAAGTTCCGTATCGCGGAGGTCGAGTCGTTCGAGAACGTCGGGGCGATCGTGCGCAGCACGCTCGAGCTGACGAAGAAGTAGGTTGGATCCGCAGCCGCTGCGGGAACAAGAAGAACGAGAGGTCGTACGTCATGCTGTTCAATTCCTACGAGTTCATCTTCGGTTTCCTGCCACTGACGCTGCTCGGGTTCTATCTGCTCGGCCACTGGTCGCGCGCGTGGGCACTGGGGTGGCTCATCGCCGCATCACTGGTCTTCTATGCCTGGTGGCGCCCCATCAATGTTCTGCTGATCGCGCCGTCCATCATCATCAACTACGCGGCGGCGCGGGTCCTCCTGCGATGGGGCGCGGACGAGCGCCGGCGCGTGGCGGCGCGCGTGGTGCTCATCGGCGGCATCCTGTTCAACGTCTGCTTCCTTGGATATTTCAAGTACCGCAACTTCTTTCTGTTCACGGTCAACAACGTGTTCGGCACCCATCTGCCGCTCGCTTCCCTCATCATGCCTCTGGCGATCTCGTTCATCACGTTCCAGAAGATCGCCTTTCTCATCGATGTGCACGGCGGCCGTGTCAAGTCATTCACGCTGCGGGACTACTGCGTGTTCGTATTGTTCTTCCCGCAGCTGATCGCCGGCCCCATCGTGCATTACCGCGAGATGATGCCGCAGTTTCATGCCATCCGGTGCCGCATCAACCTGGAGGACGCCGCGGTCGCGGCGACGCTGTTCGTCTTCGGCCTGTTCAAGAAAGTGGTGCTAGCCGATAGCCTCGCGCCACATGTGAGCGCGCTGTACGAGCGCGCCCACGTCGGCCCGGCTCTCACTCTGGTGCCGGCCTGGCTCGCGGCCGTAGGGTTCACACTGCAGATCTATTTCGACTTTTCCGGCTATACCGACATGGCTCTGGGGCTGGCGCGCTTCTTTGGCATCCGCCTGCCCCCGAACTTCGACTCCCCGTTGCGGGCCTCCAGTATCATCGATTACTGGCTGCGCTGGCACATGACGCTGACACGCTTCCTCACCGCTTACATCTATTCCCCGTTATCGCTTGCACTGACGCGCGGGCGCATGCGGCGGGGCCTGCCGGTCCTCACGACCCGCAGCGCGACCCCCGGGGCGTTCCTGGCCCTGCTGGTGTTTCCGACACTCCTGACTATGTTCGTGTCCGGCTTCTGGCACGGAGCGGGCTACTTGTTCATACTCTGGGGGGTCGTCCACGGCGTCTATATCTGCATCAATCATGCGTGGCGGCTCGTCGGGCCGCGGCTCTGGAACGACCGTGCGCGCTACGAACATGACATGACGCGCATCGGATTCGTGCTGACTTTTCTTGCCGTGGTATTCGCCATGGTGCTGTTCCGAGCTCCGAGCCTGCATTCCGCCTACGGGATCATCACGGGTATGCTCGGTGGTCACGGAATCT
Source organism: uncultured Steroidobacteraceae bacterium (assembly GCA_964563075.1). Taxonomy (GTDB): domain Bacteria; phylum Pseudomonadota; class Gammaproteobacteria; order Steroidobacterales; family Steroidobacteraceae; genus 13-2-20CM-66-19. The sequence goes on from CAZLYG010000205.1 coordinate 5,166, forward strand.
CCCTGCCCGTCAAAGTGCTGCAGCAGCGTGGCGTGCTGGTGGATGTCCTGGCCGCAATGAAGGTACGTCCCGATGCGTTCTGGACTTTCAACGAGCTCGTGACGACGAGCCTGTGGACCGGACTGCTGCTGGCGATTGCGCTTCTGTGCCCCAATACGTCGCAGATCCTCGCCGCCTATCAGCCCGCGCTGGGCGTGAAACCACGTCCTGCTGCCGGCTGGACGCTCGGTGGCGGTCTGCGCTGGAGCTCTTCACTCGCCTGGACCCTCGTCATCATGGTGCTCACGGTGACGGCAATCACCCATACCGCGGGAAAGAGCGAGTTTCTGTACTGGCAATTCTGATGAGGGACCGCGCTCATTCTCGGACGTCGGATGGGCGCAGCAGCATCCGTGTACGTGTCCAAGCGGCGCGCAATTGTCCCAGGATATGAAGTTCCGCGCCCTCCGGCCGGCCCGACAATTGCCACAGCACGAGCACGGACAGAACGTAGAGCACAACGCCGAGAGCGACGCCCGCGATCAGCGAGCTGGCGGCCTGGGCTGAAGGGATCACGCCCCTGGGCAACTCGGGCCCGAAGGTGCGCACGCCAAGGTACATCAAAGTGGCGGCGGTGAGGGGCCGCCACAGATGCGAGATGAAGCTGGATGCCCGCATATCCAGGTAGCGGGTGATCAGGAAGATGTTCACGGGCAACATCGCGACCGCCGTGATGACGTAAGCCCACGCGGCGCCGTGGATACCGTACATCCGGGTGAACGACCACAAAGTCGTCAACAGGATCGACACGTGGATCAGGTTGATCTTTACAAAGATCTGTGGCTTGCCCAGCGCGATGAAGGCGGAGTATGCATTGCTCTGCAGGACTTGCGTAATGCCGAAGAAGGCGAGGATCTCGATCAGCCCCACCGCCTCGACCCACTTGGGTCCGAGAGCCAGCAGCACCATGAAGGGGGCGGTGGCTGCCAGACCGGCGACGGCCGGGACGGCGATCAGGGCCACCACCGACATCACGGAGAGGTACTCCCGCCCCAGGGCGTGCTTATCGTGCGCAAGCGAGACGTAGGCGGGCAATATGGCGCGATTGATCGGCGCCACCAGCTCCGTGCCCGGCATGTTCGATATTTCGGCGGAGGCGCTGAACACGCCCAGGGAGGCTGGACCTGCCAGCCGGCCGACGATCACATCCGAGGAGCGATCCTTCAGGAAGCTCAGCACGTTCTGTGCCATCAGCCACTTGGAGAAATGGAGCAGATCCCCCATGGCTGAAAGCGTGAGCCGCGGACGGAACGGGTGTAGCCAGTAGCTCAGCGATACCCCCGCAATGCGCCCCATCAGCGTGCCTGCCACCAGCGCCCAGTAGTTGCGCAGGTAGAACGCCAGGGGCACGGTGGTGCAGAACGACAGGAATTTCTTGGTCACCAGAAAGCGGAACTCCCTGTCGAAGCGCATCTCCTTGCGGAAATCGACGATGCCGACGTTCTCGCACCCCTGGACGGCGGCGCCGATGGACAGCACCGAGATGACGGCCACCAAGCGCGGCTCGTGGTAGAAGTAGCTCGCCGGCCAGGCAAGGGCGAGCATGACCAGAGCGATGATGCACCCGGCGATCAAGTTGAGGGTCCAGGCGGTGTTGTAGTGCGTCGGCGTGGCGTCGTTGCGCTGGATCAACGCGGTGTCCATGCCGAAGGTGCTGAAGAGCTCGAGCAGCGCGATGAGCGAGGTGGCCATCGCGACCAGGCCGAAATCAGCCGGGGTCAGCAGTCGCGCCAGGATCAGCAGGCTGATCATGCCGAGGCTGCGTTCGAGGCCCTTGAACAGGACCATCCAAACAGCGCCCTTCGCCATGCGGTGGCGGATGCTCATATCCAGATTCTGTCAAGACCGCTGATTGGGACGGGCGGAGTATACGTGTCGGGCGGGTATTCTCCCGTGACTTGCTTTACGTATTTGGTGCGGCCGACCCGCTGGCCTCGCGGTGCACGACAACCGCTCGGTCCTGGCGACCCGCTAGGACGCGGCGGCGACCTCCCTGTCCTGATCCGGGGGCGCCAGACCCGCCTTCCAGGCATCATGGCAGCGCGGGTGAAAGTGCAGGGTCAGGCGCTGATTGTCGAGCTCGGCCTCGATCTCGTATTCGACGTCGTTGTCGGAGACGATGACCCGACAGAAATCGCAGGCGACGCCGCAGCCCTTGCCGCCCCACATTTTGATGGGCACCGCACGCCGCAAGGCGGCCACGGACAGGCGCCTCCCGCGTTGCTCGGTCCCCTGAGCAGGGTTTCCCGCAGGTGAAGGTGTGCTCATTCCGTTCGACCCCTCAGCGGCTCATCTTCATGTAGTGCGCGGATTCTATCGGCTATGCCGGGCCCGATATCACGAGTCCCTGGGAATCCGGCGCAAGCTTGACAGTAGGCACTATGCCTCTGCGCGTGCGGACGGGCAAGGACCTCGGGGAGAATCGCGCTCCCAGATAACCGGGCCGCGGCGACTGGGTCGTGGGCCCGCCGCCTGCGGCGTCGATTTCACTTGCTTGGCTTACGGTTTCTGCTACTTTCCAGATCGTCTCTACAATTAGAAAATGACGGCTCGGGGGTTGAGTCAGTCGCACGGAAATCACCTCGCCGACGATGGTTGAAGGGAGACTTTCCGTGATAGAAGTCGGGCGCGCGCCCAAATGCGCGCCGAATCCCGGCGTTCATCCGTCTTTGGCGGGTACTCGCCGCAATGGCACCCCATGCCACGCATGGGGGCTGGGCCCCCATGCCCGCCGAAAGCGCGAACCGTTGCCCTGAGGCCTGAGATCCGCGCCATTCGGACCAAGGTCGCGGTCTGCCCCGCCCAATTTTTCCGGAGCCTGTCATGCAAGTCCAAGAACGTCCCCGCCGCGCACCCAAGTCCAACGGTCACCCGGTCGGCGAGGAATCCAGTCTGGATCTGCGCAAGCTCCTGCGAGCCCTCCAGGCCGTCCGTGACGGAGACTTCTCGGTCCGGCTCCCGAGCGATCGGACGGGACTGGCCGGCAAGATCGCCGACACTTTCAATGACATCGTGAACTCGAACGAGCGCCTGGCGCGCGAGTTGGATCGCGCAGGTCAGATCGTCGGCAAGGACGGCCGTACCCGGCACCGGGTCGCCATAGACCGCCGAACGGGAGCGTGGGGTGGCATGGAAGCCTCGGTTAACACACTGATGGACGATCTGCTGTGGCCGACTACCGAGGTGACGCGAACGATCTCTGCGGTGGCGCGCGGTGACCTGCAGCAGATGATGAGCCTGGATGTGGACGGACGTCCTCTCAAGGGCGAGTTTCTGCGGTCGGCGAAGATCGTGAATCGGATGATTGAGCAGATGAGCGCGTTCACCTCGGAGGTCACCCGCGTGGCCCGTGAAGTGGGCACGGAGGGCAAGCTGGGAGGCCAGGCGGCAGTGCCGGGTGTCGCCGGCACCTGGAAGGACCTGACCGATAGCGTCAATTCCATGGCCAGCAACCTGACCGCGCAGGTGCGCAACATCTCGGAAGTCACCATAGCGGTGGCGAACGGGGATCTGTCCCGCAAGATCACTGTCGACGTGCGCGGCGAAATCCTCCTGCTGAAGGACGCCATCAACACGATGGTCGATCAG